>DASYCF010000401.1:0-14464 GCA_036500365.1 Byssovorax sp. | reverse complement strand
GACGTTGAAGACGCCGCGCAGCTCCTTGGTCAGCGCGAGGCAGATCGCGGCCGCGACGTCCTGCTCGTGCATGAACTGGAAGAGCGGATCGTAGCCCCAGATGATCGGGACGCGCGGGCCGCGGATGAACGAGCCGAGCGTGCCGGTGCCCGTCGGGCCGAGCGTGTAGCACACGCGCAGGACCGCGGTCTTGAGGTCCGGCGCCTTCCACAGGGCCTGCGTCGCGTAGAGGTCGGCGGCGACGAGGTCGGCGAGCTCCGGGAACGTGGAGACGGCCATCGGAGGGTCGTCTTCGGTGTGGTAGAGCGGCGACTCGGGGCCGGCGCCGTAGAACGTGTGGCGGCCGACGAAGATGGCCTGCTTCACGCCGTACTCGCGGCACGCGTCGAACACGGCGCGCGTGCCGCCGAGGTTGATGCGGTAGCGCTCCTCGCTCTTCTCGACGAGGTGGGTGACGGTCGCCATGTGGATGACGGCGTCGGGGCGGTGCTTGCGGAAGACGTCCTCGGCCGCGCGCTTGCGGATGTCGACCGCGTACATCGTGATGGCCTTCGGCGCGCCGGGCCACGGGCGGCGATCGATGCCGATGACCTCGTGCCCGTCGGTCATCAGGCGCTCGGCGACGTAGCGGGCGACGCGGCCGGAGAGGCCGGGGATGAGGACCTTCACGTGGACTCCCGGCGGGCGCGGCCGATCTCGATGAGCTCGGCGATGCGCGCCTTCACGCGGTCGACGTGCCCCTGGATCACCTCGTCGTCCTCGGCGCCCGTGCCCTCGAGGCGCATCGGCTCGCCGTACGTGACCTCGAGCCGGACGGGCAGCGGCAGCGCGAAGACGTACGGCGTGACGGGGATGTACGGCGCGCCGAACATGCGTCCGAGCGCGTACGCGTTGAACACGGTCGGCACCGCCTCGCCCCCGCCGACGAAGCCGAACGGCACGATGGGCGTCTTCGTCTTCAGCGCGAGCCGCACGAAGCCGGTGCCGAAGTTCACGAGCGAGTGCCGGTCCTTGTAGAGCTTCGCCGTTCCCTTCGCGCCCTCGGGGAAGACCATGAGCAGGCGCTCGTCTTCGAGCAGGCGCGTCGCGTGCTCGGGCAGGCCGGTGAACTGACCGGTGCGGTTCGACCACAGCGACATGAACGGCACCTTGTTCATGAACTTCTCGGTCATCCCCTGCGCGAGGCGCGGCGGCTCCTTCTCGAGGAACATCGACGCGATCACCATCGCGCCGTCGATCGCGACGCCGCCCGAGTGGTTGCCGACGAGCATCGCCCGGCCGCGCGCCGGCACGTTCTCGACGCCGTAGGCGCGCACACCGAAGTAGCGCTTGTAGAGGAACGAGAGCACCGAGAGCGCGCGCGCGAGGTGCCGCTGCGAGATGCCGTACGGATCGACGCCGAACGAGTTGAACGGGATCTCGATGCGCTTCACGCGCTCGCGGACGTGCTCGTCGGTCAAGATGGCCATGCGCTCGCGGACGAGAACGTAACATGGCGGCGCGGAGGTGACGGCGCCGCGCGCCGCCGCTACCCTCGGCGCGTGATCCGATCCGCGTTCGCGGCCCTCGCCGCCGGTGCGATCGCCCTCGCCGCGTGCGGCGGCGGGCCGGTCGTCGGCTCGACGCGCGTCGTCACGCCGCTGTCCGAGATCGTGCGCGCGCACAAGGCGCTGCTCGTCACGTCTGCGCCGACGCGCGACGCCTTCCGCGCGGACGGTCGCGCGATCGCCACGCGCGTCGCCCAGCGGCTCGAGAAGCTCGGCTACTTCTCGGTCGTGGTCGACGAGGCGGCCGCCGCGCACACCGAGGTGGACCTCGAGCTCACGATCGAGATCACCGAGCTCGTGCGCGTGACGGCGCGCGAGCGCGAGGGCCGCGGCTCGGACGCGGGCGAGGTGAAGGCGATCGCGACCGTGCGCCTCGTCGACCGCGCGAACCACGCCGAGCTCGGCCGCGCCGTCGTGCGGGCCGCCGGCTACGAGGGCCCCCGCGGCGGCGTCACCGAGGACGCCGACGACGCGATCGCGGATCAGATCTTCGCGCTCGTCGAAGGCCGCGGCCCGGGCGGATGACCGGGCGCGCCGCGGCCGCGCTCGAGGTCGTCGACGTGACGAAGCGCTTCGGCGCGGCGCCCGTGCTGCGCGGCGTGTCGTTCGTCGTCGGCCGAGGCGAGGTGCACGCGCTCGCCGGCGAGAACGGCGCCGGCAAGAGCACGCTCGTGAAGATCGTGTGCGGCGCCTACGTACCCGACTCGGGCGCCTTGCGCGTGCGCGGCGCACCGTGCAGCTTCCGGGGCCCGATCGACGCGCGTCGCGCGGGCGTCGTCGCCGTGCACCAGGAGCTCTCGCTCGTCGGCGCGCTCACCATCGCCGAGAACCTCGCGCTCGGCGACGCGCGCTCGCCGCTCGGCCTCGTCGATCGCGTCGCCGAGCGGCGCGCAGCGCAAGAGAAGCTCGCCGCGGTCGGCCTCGAGGTCGACCCTGACACGCGCGTCGAGGAGCTGCGCATCGGCGCCCAGCAGCTCGTCGAGATCGCGCGCGGGCTCGCGGCCGACGCGGCCGTGTTCGTGCTCGACGAGCCGACGAGCGCGCTCGGCGACGCCGAGGCGGAGCGTCTGTTCTCGCAGATCGACGCGCTCGCTCGCGCCGGCAAGGGCGTCCTCTTCGTCTCGCATCGCGGCGCCGACCTCGATCGCGTCGCGTCGCACGTGACCGTCCTCCGCGACGGCGTCGTGGCGCTCTCGGCGCGGTACGCCGACGTGGGCCACGCGGGCGTGGTCGCGGCGATGCTCGGCGCGGTCGCCGCGTCGAGCGATGGCGACGTCGATCGCGAGGCCGATCGTTCGCGCGCGCGCGCGCCCGCGCTCGAGCTCACGGACGTCCGCGTGCTCGACTCCTCGGGGCGCGCGCTCGTCGACGCCGTGACGCTCGAGCTCGCGGAGGGAGAGATCGTCGGGCTCGCGGGGCTGCGCGGCGCGGGCGCGAGCGAGCTCCTCGCGGGTGTCTTCGGCGCGGCGTACGAGCGCCGAGGCCGCGTGCGGGTCGCCGGCGTCGAGCTCGCGATGGGCGCCGGCCCGCGCGCGGCGCTGGACGTCGGCCTCGCGTCCGTCGCCGCCGATCGCCGCGGCGACGCCGTGCTCCCCGACGCGAGCGCGCGCGACAACGCGACGCTCGCCGCGCTCCGCGCGCTGGCTCCTCACGGCCTGCTCGACGAGACGCGCGAGCGTCGCGCGATCGCCGCGCTGATCGAGCCGCTCGGCCTCGCCGCCGTCGACCTCGACGCGCCGATGGCCGCGCTGTCCGGCGGCACGCAGCAAAAGCTCTGCCTCGCGCGCGCGCTCCTCGCCGAGCCGCGCGTGCTCTTCGTCGACGAGCCGACGCGCGGCGTCGACGTCGGCGCGAAGGCTACGATCCACGCCTTCTTGCGGGCCGCCGCGGCGCGCGGCCTCGCGATCGTCTTCGCCTCCACCGACACGCACGAGCTCGCCTCGCTGGCGTCGCGCGTGGTCTCGTTCTCGCGCGGCGCCGTCGTCTCCGACGCCGATCGGAGCACGCTCTCGATCGACGCGATCGCGCGCCTCGCGATGGGCGACGCGCCGTGAGCTAGCGCGCGCGGACGCTCGACGCGGGGGCGGCGAGCTTCGCGCGCGCCTGCTTGTGCATCGCGTCGATCACGTCGGCCGGGAAGCTCGTGTGCTGGACGAGCCACGCGCGCGCCTCCTCGTAGGTCGCGAACGTCGCCTGCGCGTACGCCGCGTTCGCGGGGGAGAACCAGCGGATCGCCGTCATCACCATGCGCACGAGGGTCGATCGCGTCACCAGCACCTGCGCGCCCCGGCGGACCTTCTTCGCCGCCTCTCCGAGCCGCTGCCGCTGCTTCGCGTCGGGCGGCACGTCGCTCTCGACGATCACGAGCGACGTCGCCCCGACGTCCGGCCGCACCTCGAGCACCTTGGCCTGCTTGTCGATCAGCCCGAGGATCTCGAGCATCTCCGGCTCGGTCAGCGCCCCACCGGCGTGGATCGTGACCGAGAGGACGCGCGTGTCGTCGTAGACGGATGCCAACATGCGCGTCCGCAAATGGCTGCGCCGCGCGGCGCCGTCAAGCGACGGGCTCGCGCCGCGGACCTTGCCGCGCGAACACGGCGCGGGCGTCGTCGAGCGTGCTCGCGTCCGCCGGGAGCTTGTCGTCGCGCACGCGGACGATGCGCGGGAAGCGGAGCGCGAAGCCGCTCGCGTGGCGATCGCTGCGCATGATCGCGTTGAACGCGATCTCGACGACGAGCGTGGGCTCGACGACGCGCCGGAAGCCCTGATCCACGAGCGTGCGCTCGGTGAAGTAGCGCGTGTAGCTCGCGATCTCCGCGTCGGTGAGGCCGGTGTACGCCTTGCCGATGTCGACGAGGCGGCCCTCGTCGCGCACGGCGAAGGTGTAGTCGGAGAGCACGCCCGCGCGCCGGCCGTGGCCGAGCTCGACCGCGGTGACCACGCAGTCGAGCGTCGCGAGCTCGCGCTTCAGCTTGAGCCACGTCTTGCCGCGGCGGCCCGGCGTGTAGGGCGACCGCGCGTCCTTGATCATGAGGCCCTCGTTGCCGCGCGCCTGCGCCGCGTCGAAGAGCGCCTCGAGATCCGCGGGCGAGCTCGCGCGCATCGTGATCGAGCGGAGCGCGAGCCCGCGCGGCGGCGCGGCGCCGAAGAGCGACATCTGCCCGGCCCGCGCGAGGACGGCGGGCTCGCGGCGCGCTGCGAAGATCGCGTCGAGCCGAGCGCAGCGCGCAGAGAGCGGCTCGTCGATGACGAGCGCGCCGTCCTGCACGAGCACGTCGAAGGCGACGAACGCGACGGGCAACGCGCGCATCGTCTCGTCGTCGACGACCTTGCGGCCGAGGCGCTTCTGGAGCTCGGCGAACGGGAGCGCGCCCTCGCCCTCACGATACGCCAGCACCTCACCGTCGAGGACGAGCTCGCCCGGGAGCCCGCGCACGGCGGGCTCGAGCTCGGGGAAGCTCGCGGTCACGTCGTCGCGCGTGCGGGAGAAGATGCGCGCGCGGCCCTCGGCCTCGCTCACGTGGACCTGCGCGCGGATGCCGTCGAGCTTGTCCTCGACGACCGCCTCCTCGAACGCGCAGAACGCCTCTTGCGCGCTCCCTGCGGCGGCGGCGAGCATCACGCCGAGCGGGTGGAACATGCGCATGCGCGCGCCCGCGAGCTCGCCCCTCGACGCGAGCACGAGCGCCTCGCCCACGTCGCCGACGAGCAAGTTCGCGCGCGCCACCTCGGCGAGCGTCGCGCCGAACGCCTTCGCGATGGCCTCCTCGACGAGCGCCTCCTTGAGGCCGATGCGCAGGTCGCCCGCGATGATCTTGAGCGTGTACGACGCGACCCGCGGAGAGGCGCGCTCGAGGATCGACTCGAGGATGGCGCCCTTCGCGGCGGGCTTGCTCGCCCGGGCGGCGCGCCGCAGCGCGGCGTCGAGCGCGCTCACGCTCGGGTCCTCCGTCGCGTCCGTCGCCGAGGCGTGCGCCGCGAGCACGTCGGCCGTCGCGTCGCCAAAGTCGCCGCGCCTGCGGTACGCCGCGGTGAGCTCGGCAGAGACGTCGCCGCCGACGCGCCTCGCGAGCACGGCCTCGACGACGCGGCGCACGAGCGCGCCGCCGACCTGCAACGTCTCTTGCTCCCACGCGGCGAAGACGGAGCCGGAGAAGAAGCGCGCCGCGACCTGCCCTTCTTCGATCGGCCGCTCGACGACGTACGCGCGCACGCGTTCGACCTTCTCGAGGCGCTTCGGGGTCGCCGCGACGGCGTCGCAGACCTCGGCGAACGCGCGCATCGACGGCATCGCTATCGCGTCGTCGCCCTCGCCGCGATGCGTAAAGGCGTGCACGCCCAACCTTCGACGCTGACGAATCTTCGACGCAGAGGTGCGCGTCGAATTTCCGTCATGCGCTGGCTACCGCATCACAACTTGCTGAAATATGGCGTCAATTTTCTTTTGTTTGGACATGGACCGACTTTCGCTTATGACCGGACTGTTCGGGCGACGCCCTCGCGGCGCCGCCTGCGGTCGTCCCCAGCCATCGAGGCCTATGCGGAGCTTCATCGACGTCCTGCGAGACAACGCCGTGCACGTGGACCGGTCCGTCACGTTCATGCGCGCGTCCGGGCAAGAGATCCAGGTGAAGTACCCCGACCTCTGGGTCGAGGCGAAGAAGCGCGCCTTCGCGCTCGCCGCGCTCGGCCTCAAGAAGGGCGACCGCGTCGCGCTGATCCTGCCGGAGCCGGACGAGTTCGTGCTCACGTTCATCGGCGCGCTCGCGGGCGGCTTCGTCGCCGTGCCGATGTACCCGCCGCAGACGCTCGCCAAGCTCGAGGCGTACGGCGACACGGTGCGCCACGTCCTCGCCGCGTCGGGCGCGACCGTGCTCGTCACCAACGACACGCTGCGCCCGATGATCGAGGAGGGCGTCGCGAAGGTCGGCGCCGCGCGCGTCGTCGTCGAGAAGGATCTGCGCGAGCCCGCGGGGTTCACGGGCCAGACGCCCGAGCCCGTCGCCTTGACCGATCTCGCGTTCCTCCAGTTCACGTCCGGCTCCACGTCGAAGCCGAAGGGCGTGATGGTCACGCACGAGAACCTCAGCGTGAACAGCCACGCCATCATGTTCGACGGGCTGAAGTCGACGCCGGCGGACAGGGGCGTCAGCTGGCTCCCGCTCTATCACGACATGGGGCTCATCGGCTTCGTCATCGCGCCGCTCTACGCGCTCGTGCAGGTCATGTTCCTGCCGACGATGGCGTTCATCCGCAGGCCGTCGCTGTGGCTCGACGCCATCGATCGCTTCCGCGGCACGATCACCTTCGCGCCGAACTTCGCGTACGCGCTCGCGACGCGCGCGGTGACCGACAACCAGGCCTCGCAGTGGGATCTGTCGTGCATGCGCGCGCTCGGCTGCGGCGCCGAGCCGATCCAGGCCGACGTGCTGCGCGCGTTCATGGCGCGCTTCGAGAAGCACGGCCTCAAGCCCGAGAGCATCCTCCCGTCGTACGGCATGGCCGAGGCGACGCTCGCGATCACGTTCCACGACGTCACGGCGAAGCTCGTCACCGACACGGTCGACCTCGACGCGATGCGGAAGGGCGACGCGAAGACGGCCGACGGCGCC
The DNA here is from genome assembly GCA_036500365.1 of Byssovorax sp. Classification (GTDB taxonomy): domain Bacteria; phylum Myxococcota_A; class Polyangia; order Polyangiales; family Polyangiaceae; genus DASYCF01. The sequence goes on along the minus strand of DASYCF010000401.1, from coordinate 7,305 downwards.
GCGTCGACGATGGAGCTCGTGTCGTGCGGCAAGCCGTTCCCCGGCCACGAGATCGCCATCATGTCGCCCGACGGTCGCAAGCTCGGCGAGCGCCAGGTCGGCGAGGTGTGGCTCAAGGGCCCGAGCGTGACGGCCGGCTACTTCGGCGACGAGGCGGCGACGGCGGAGACGTTCGTCGACGGCTGGCTCAAGACGGGCGACCTCGCCTACCAGGCCGCTGGCGACCTCTTCATCTGCGGCCGCGCGAAGGACCTCATCATCCTCAACGGCAAGAACTTCTACCCGCAGGACGTCGAGCGCGTCGTGTCGAAGGTCGACGGCATCCGCGACGGCCAGTGCGTCGCGTTCTCGCGGCTCGACGACTCGGGCGCCGAGATCGCCGTCGTCGTCGCCGAGGCGCGCAAGGTCTCGCCCGCGCTCACCGCGTCGATCATCCACCTCGTGCGGAGCGAGCTCGGCCTCGCCCTCGGCGAGGTGCACTTCATCAAGCGGGGCACGCTGCCGAAGACGTCGAGCGGCAAGGTGCGCCGCCGCGAGTGCCGCCGCCGCCTCGAGGAGAGCGAGCTCGAGCTCCTGCTCCCGGGGATGGACGAGTCCATCGCGCCGCCGCCGCCGCCCTCCGCCTTCCGCGACGCGCAAGGAGCCGTGTAATGGGATCGACTCAGACCGAGGTCCAGGTCAGCTACGACGTCTCGAACGAGTTCTTCCGGCTGTGGCTGGACGAGCGCATGAACTACACGTGCGCCGTCTACGAGACGCCGGACCAGTCGCTCGAGGCCGCGCAGCTCAACAAGCTGAAGATCCTGTCGGACTTCGCGAAGGTCGGCCCGTCGAAGAAGGTGCTCGACATCGGCTGCGGCTGGGGCGCGGCGCTCGAGTACGCCGTGTCCGCCCGCTCCGTCTCGCGCGCCGTCGGCGTCACCCTCTCGACCGCGCAGGCGGCCGAGGTGAACGCCCGCAAGATCCCCGGCGTCGAGGTCGTGACGCACGACTTCATGAAGTTCGAGACCGACGAGCGCTTCGACTCGCTCATCTCGATCTGCATGATGGATCACCTGTGCTCGCCCGAGGAGGCGCGCCAGGGCAAGGCGGTCGACATCTACCGCGCGTACTTCAAGAAGTGCCACGAGCTCACGAACCCGGGCGCGTGGTTCGGCCTCCAGACCATCCTGCGGAACCGCACGCCGCGTCCGAGCGCGTGGGGCGCGATGCCCGCCGGCACGAAGAAGGATCTCGAGGACATTTATTTCTGCACGAAGGTGATCTTCCCTGGAGGCTTGAACCCGCGCCTCGAGGACATCATCCAGGCGGTCAATCCGTACTTCGAGGTCGTGCAGGTGAACACGCGACGCGAGGACTACGGCCGCACGACGGGCGAGTGGCTCCGCCGCCTGCGCCTCAACGAGAAGACCATCCGCGCGACGTGGGGCGATCAGGTGTTCGTCGACTACGAGCGCTACCTCGACTGCTGCGTGCGCGCCTTCGCCAACCACTACAGCTCGCTCGCCCAGTACGAGCTCCGCAGGATCGACGGTATCTGAAGCCGCGACAGCGGACTTCATGCGAGAGACACGACGATGACGACCGACAAGAAGAATCTCCTCGAGATGTTCAAGACCGTGGCCGCGCGCGTCGACAAGCGTGACTTCCCGGCCGTCACGCGCGAGAGCGTCATCACCGAGCTGGGCATCGACTCGCTCTCGATGATGCAGATCGTCGGCGAGATGGAGACCGAGCTCGGCGTCATGATCCCGGACGAGGATCTCGTCGAGCTCGTGACCGTCGGCGACCTCTGCAAGAAGGTCGAGAGCCGCCTCGAGACGGTCTGAGGACGAAGAGAAGCCATGAAGACGCGGCTCGAGGAGAGGCTCTACAAGGAGTACATCCAGTTCTTCGAAAAGGCCGAGCGCGAGCGCCGGTGGAACGTCTTCGAGGACATCCCGTGGAGCCGCGTCAACAAGGACGCGACCGAGGAGCTGGCGCTGTGCGCCGAGACGTTCTGCTCCGTCGAGATGTACCTGCCCGACTACGTGGCGGGCGGCATCAACGTGGTACGTCAGTACTTCGGCCAGGCGTGGTTCCAGGCGAACTGGGGCTACGAGGAGAGCAAGCACTCGCTCGCGCTGCTCCAGTACCTGCTCAAGAGCGGCAAGCGCAGCGAAGAGCAGATGTTCGATCTGCAGAACCGCATCTTCGACAAGCGGTGGGATCTGCCGTTCTCGACCGCGCGGCAGATGACGTTCTACGGCTGCGTGCAGGAGATGGCGACGTTCGTCATCTACGTGAAGCACCGCGAGCGCGCCGCCGCCGAGAACGACGAGTGCCTCCGCACGATCTACGACTACGTCGCGCGCGACGAGATCGCGCACACGCGCTTTTACCAGGGCGTCGTCAAGGTGCTGCTCGAGGAGGATCGCCCGGGCACCCTCGCCGACATGGCGCACGTGTTCGCGAACTTCAAGATGCCGGGCGTCGACCTCGTGCCCGACTACGACGAGCGCATCCTCAAGATGCGCGAGGCCGGCATCGATCGCGGCGTCTTCATCCAGAAGGTGTACCTCCCGATCCTGAAGCACCTCGGCGTCTCGCGGCACGAGATGCTCGCGGCGCAGCGCGACGCGATCGCCGCCCGCAACGAAGCGAAGGACGCGACGCCGGCGCCCGCGCACGCGCAGCCCGCGAACGGCGGCGTCGTCGTCGCGCAGGCCTGAGCCGCGCGATGCGCCGCCGCGTCGTCGTCACCGGCGTCGGCGTCGTCTGCCCGCTCGGCAACGACGTCGAGACGACCTGGAAGAACTTGCTCGCCGGCCGCTCGGGCGTCGACTTCATCAAGGACTTCCCGACCGACAAGCTCCGCAGCGACATCTGCGCGAGCGTGAAGGGCTTCGAGGTCGGCCGGTACCTGTCGCCGAAGGAGGCCGACATCTACGGCCGCGTGACGCACTTCACCGTCGGCGCCGCGCACGAGGCGCTCGCGATGGCGGGCCTCGGCGGGCTCCTCCGCGCCGACGCCGACGCCGCGCCGCGCGAGATCGCCGGCGTCGACCGCACGAAGGTCGGCTGCCTGCTCTCGACCGGCCAGGGCTCCGTCGACGTGTTCGAGGAGCAGATCGCGAAGAGCGCCGCGCGCGGCCCGCGCGCCGTGTCGCCGTACTTCATCCCCGGCGTGATGCCGAACGGCGGCGCCGCGCTCGTCGCGATGCGCTACGGCCTGATGGGCCCGTCGTACAGCCTCGCGAGCGCGTGCGCGACGGGCACGCACTCGATCGCGACGAGCGCGCTGATGATCGAGGCGGGCGACGCGGACGCGATGGTCGCCGGCGGCGCCGAGGCCGCGACGCGCCTCAACACGGTCGCCGGCTTCGGCAACGCGCGCGCGCTCGCGCGTTCGGTCGACGGCGACCCCACGAAGGCGAGCCGCCCGTTCGACAGGAAGCGCAGCGGCTTCGTGATGGGCGAGGGCGCGGGCGCGCTCGTCCTCGAGGCCGAGGAGCACGCGCGCGCGCGCGGCGCGACGCCCCTGGCCGTCGTCGAGGGGTTCGGCATGACGACCGACGCGACGCACCTCACGCGCCCGCACGCCGAGGGGCTCGGCCTCGCCCTCGCGCTCGAGCGCGCGCTCGCCCGCGCCGGCGTCGCGCCCTCCGAGATCGACTACATCAACCCGCACGCGACCTCGACGCCGCAGGGCGACGTGGCCGAGGCCATCGCGCTCCGCCGCGTCTTCGGCGATCTCCTGCCGCGCGTCCCCGTCAGCGCGACGAAATCGATGATCGGCCACATGCTCGGCGGCGCGGGCGCGGTCGAGTCGATCGCGGTGATCTTGAGCCTGCGCGATCAGGTCGTGCACCCGTCGATCAACGTCGACGAGCTCGATCCCGAGATCCCGTTCGACGTCGTGCGCGAGCGGCGGGCCGTCGCGATGCAGCACGCCGTGAAGCTCTCCGCGGGCTTCGGCGGGCACAACTGCGCGCTCGTCTTCGGGCGCGCGTAGCTGCGCCTCAGAAGCGCTCGCGGTCGCTCTGCGGCGCCTGCGCCCAGGCCTTCGACGGCTGGCCGTTGATGGTCGTCCCGCCGTACGCGAACGCCGGGACCATGTGGAGCATGTCGGCGGGGAACGGGAGCGAGGGCTTGGTCACGGCGTCGAGCGCGGCGACGTCGTCGCTCGTGAGGGCGACGTCGAGCGCGCCGAGGTTGTCCTCGAGCTGCTCCATCGTGCGCGCGCCGATGATGGTCGACGTCACGCCGGGGCGGCCTTGCACCCAGGCGAGCGCGACGCGCGCCACCGTCGTGCCGCGCTCCTTCGCGATCCTCTCCATGACGTCGAGGAGATCGAAGGTGCGATCGTCGAGGAAGCTCGTCACGCGCGCGCCGCGACCCGCCTCGTGCTTGCCCTTGTCGGCGCGCTTGTACTTGCCGCTGAGCGCGCCGCCGCGGAGCGGCCCCCACGGCGTGATGCCGAGGCCGAGCTCGCGCGCCATGGGAACGAGCTCGCCCTCGACCGTGCGCTGCAGGAGCGAGTACTCGATCTGGAGCGCCACGAGCGGCGACCAGCCGCGGAGCTGTGCGATCGTCTGCGCCTGCGCGACCTTCCACGCGGGCGTGTCGCTGAAGCCGATGTAGCGGACCTTGCCCTGATCGACGAGCGCCTCGAGCGCGCGAAGCGTCTCTTCGATCGGCGTGGTCTTGTCCCAGGCGTGGAGCCAGTAGAGATCGATGTAGTCGGTCCGCAGCCGGCGGAGCGACTCCTCGCACTGCGCGATGACGGCCTTGCGGTTCGAGCCGCCGCCGTTCGGATCGCCGAGGAACATGTTCGTCACGAACTTCGTCGCGAGGACGACGCGATCGCGCTTCGCTCGATCGTGCGCGAGGTGCTCGCCGAGGATGACCTCGGAGTGGCCCTTCGTGTAGCCGTTCGCCGTGTCGATGAAGTTGCCGCCGCGCGCGAGGAACGCGTCGATGATGCGCTTCGACTCGTCGGGCTCCGAGCCCCAGCCCCACTCCTTGCCGAAGGTCATCGCGCCGAGGCAGAGCGGGCTGACGCGGAGACCGGAGCTTCCCATCGTGACGTAGTGCGCGAGCGACATGCGCGCTGTCGTAGTCGCGGCCGCGCGACGCGTCGAGGGCCGGCGCGGCGCGCGCTCAAGCCGCCGCGCGACGGACGGCGGCGCCCGCGCGCAGGTAGAATGCCCACGCGCCGAGGTCCGCGCCGTACGACCGCGCGATCGCGTGGAGGTCCGCGCCCGCGCCGTAGACCGCGCGCGCGCACGCGGCGAGCTCGCGGTGCTCGGCGAAGTCCACGCGCTCCATGCGCCCGAGCCCGCGGTACAGGATGAACGACGAGGACCACGGGCCGATGCGCGGCAGATCGAGCAGGAACCGCTCGACCTCGTCGTACGGACCTTCGCGCAGCCACGCGGGATCGACGGCCAGGAGCGCGTCGGCGATGGCGCGGATCGCGGCGGCCTTCACCGGGCTCCCGACGACGAACGCGAGGTCGCTGCTCGGCACGGCGAGGAGGCGCGCAGCGCACGGGAACGCCGCCTCGTCGCCGACGCGCGCGCCGAACCGCGCGGTGAGCGATCGCTTCACGCGGAGCGCGATCGGGATCCGCACCCGCTGCACGAGCACCGCCCACACGGCGATCTCGAACGGCGACGGGAACTTCGGCTGGTGCAGCCCATGGAGCGCGCGCACGATCGGCGCGAGCGGAGCGTCGGCGGCCGCGCGCGCGTAGAAGGGCGCGAGATCGTCGTCGAGGCTCAGCATGAAGCGGACGCGATCGGCGACCGCGGGGCGCGCCTCGGTCGAGAGCGGCGCCTCCGTGTCGATCGCGAGCGACAGCGCGTCACCCGAGGCCGCGACGTCGACGAGCGCGACCGCCCCGTCGACGTCGAGCGCCTTCACCAGCCGCCGGCCGCCGAGCTCTTGCTCCCCGGCCATCGGCGAGAAGGCGCACATGAAGTCGAGCGTGCGATCGAACGAGAACGGGCGACGAGGCGTGAGCGTGAGCGTGGTCGTGTGCATGCGCCGAGCGTCGCCCAGGCTAGTGTCAGCATCATGTCAGGTATCAGCAGCCGCCTCGCTGTCGGGCGTCTTGTCGCGGCCGACCACGACGAAGAGCGCCGCGGTGAGCGCGCCGGTGACGAGCAGCGCGCACCAGAGCGCCGCGCCGCCGAAGCGTCCGAGCACGGCGATGCCCGCGGCCGGCGCCACCGCGTACGCGATCGCGAAGGCCGTCGAGAACGCGCCCATGTAGGCGCCGCCTCGACCCTCGGGCGCCGCGTCCGCCACGAAGGCGCTCATCGCCGGGAAGAGGATCATCTCGCCGCACGTGATCACGACGATGCAGGCGCCGGCGCTCCAGAAGGTCGTGCCGAGCGCGAAGCCGCCGAAGCCGACGGCGACGAGCCCTGCGCCGACGGCGAGCGCGCGCGCGTGCGGCCAGCGCGAGGTCGCCGAGTTCAGCGGCACCTCGAACGCGAGGATCATCGCGGTGTTGATGATGAAGAGCAGGCCGTAGACCTTCGGCGACATGCCGTGCGCGCCGACGAGGTAGAGCGGCAGCGCGCCGTCGAGCTGGAAGAAGACGAAGCCCACGCACACGACGCCGGCGAGGAAGCGCAGGAACCGGGGGTCGCCGAGCGCGCCCCGCGCGGCCTTCGCGGGCCCGGCGGACTCCTGCGGCGGCGCGACCCCCGGCGCGCTCCGCGCGAGGTAGCGCCCGAGCGCGACGACGAGCGACGCGGCGGCGATCGACGTCGCGCCGTCGACGTAGAACAGCGCGTGCGGGTGAGAGTCGACGAGCACGCCGCCGATCCCCGGGCCGATGCTCATGCCGAGGTTCACGGCGAGGCGGTTCACGACGAACGCGTCCTTGCGCCGCGAAGGCTCGACCATGGCACCGACGAGCGTGAGCGTCGACGGCCGCACGCCCTCGCTCGTCAGCGCGAACGCGCACACCGCGCACGCGACCCCGACGGGCGTGGCGGCGCAGGGGAACGCGAAGAGCGCGGCGCCGGACAGCGCGAGGCAACCGACGAGCACGCGGCGCGCGCCCACGCGATCGCAGAGCCGCCCCGCGAGCGCGTTGCCCACGATCGCCGACGCGCCGTACACGAGGAACATGACCCCTGCGACGCCGGGCGCGAAGCCGAGCCGCCGCGTGAGGTAGAGCGTGAGGAACGGCACGACCATCGTCCCCGCGCGGTTCACGAACGCGGCGGCGGCGAGGATCCACACGGCGCGCGGGAGCCCGCGCGCGGCCTGGAACGGCTGATAGCGCACGACTACTCGCCGATCGTG
>DASYCF010000400.1:0-5302 GCA_036500365.1 Byssovorax sp. | reverse complement strand
CGTTTCGCAGGGCCCGCCGCAGGGAGAGGGGGAAGAGCGCTTCGCGGGCCACCGGGAGCTCGCAGGAGCTGGCGCTCGTCGATCGGCGCGCCCACGGTGACGCGAGGTGCGGCTCCCCCTCTCCCTGCGACGCCGCTCGCGGAGAAGATGACCGTGGTGCAGGGAGAGGGGGCTTGGGGGGTGAGGTCTGCGTTTGCGCGCACTCACTTCCCGAGCTTCTTCTTCAGCGCAGCGAGCTCGGCGTCGACCTCCGCCTCGTCCGCCGCCTCGGCGCGCGCGCGCTCCTCGGCGCGGCGGGCCTCGCGGTCGCGCGCTTCCTTCGCGGCCTCGCGCCTGCGATCGGCGGCGTCGGCGTCGGCGCGGGCGGCCTCCTTCGCGAGCGCGCCTGGCTCCTTCTTCTTCTCGGCAGCGCCGACGCCGGGCGACGACGTCTCGTCATCGCCGAACAGCGCCGCCTCGACCGCCTTGCCCGCGGACTGCAGCGCGTCCTTCGCGGCCTGCGTCCCGCGCTCGAGCGTCGCCCGCGCGACCTTCTCGGCGGCCTTCTGCTCGAGGTCGCGCCGCTTCCTCTCGAGGCGATCGGTGAGCGGCTTGAACCACGGCATCGTCTCTTCTTCTTAGCGTCGCCGTGGGAGCTCGCGCAACCCGGGGGCTCGCTCGGGAACCCGAAGCGCGGCGACGCACCGTTTGCGCGAGCGGCGCAATGCGCGCGCCGCGCGCCCGCAGGCTCGCGTGGAACCAGGCGGAGCGCGCGCGGCACGACCGATGCTTTTCGCGCGGGGATGGCTTCTCGCACGCAACGCGGAGATCTCCCGCTCGCGATCGGTCTGCTGTTCCTCGGCTCGGGCACGGTCGCGGTCGCGCTCCGCCGCTTCCCGGCAGCCTTCGTGATGTTCCCCGCGCTCGAGGGCGCGCTCACGATGGGCGTCGTCGCGTTCCTCCTCGCGCTCGGCGCGGGGCTCACGCTCCGGCGCGCGCTCGCGTGGACGGCGCCGGCGGTGCTGCTCCAGATCGTCCTCGCCGCGCGGCGCGTCCCGTCGTTCAGCGCGGCGATCGGGCTCGAGCTCGCGGTCCTCGGCGGCGTCGGCGTCGCGTTGATCCTCTTCGAACGGGCCGCGGCGCAAGGCCGCGCCCGCGTTCGCACCGGCGCCGCTCCCGCACCGGCTCGCCCGCGCGCCGACGCCGCGCTCGCGGACGCCGAGTAAGCGACGCACGTGACGACCGACGTCGAGGCGCTCCCCGCCGCGCACGCCGACGGCAGCGCGCGCGAAGAGACGCTCCGCGAGCTCCTCACGCGCGTCTACCTCACGGTCGATCGGCGGACGCTCGGGCTCACGCGCGTCCTGCTCGGCTTCTATCTCCTGTGCGACCTCGCGCGGCGCACGCCGGCGTGGCTCGACATGTTCTCGGACACGGGCGTCCTTCCGACGCACGTCATCCTGCGCCGCCCGATGGCGGACAACGTGTCGCTCTTCCACGCGTTCACGACGGCGCCCGAGCTCTGGGCGCTGTGGCTCGTCGGCCTCGCCGCGTACGGGTGCCTGCTCGTCGGCTACAAGACCAAGGTCGCGCAGATCGCGAGCCTCGTGTTCGTCACGAGCATGAACGGCCGCGTGCTGCTCATCGAGAACGGCGGCTACGTCGTCCAGAACCTGCTGCTCCTCTGGACGTGCTTCCTGCCGCTCGGCGACCGCTTCTCGATCGACGCGCTCGCCGCGTCGATGCGCCGCACGCGCGAGCGCACCGTCGAGGAGATCGACGCGCGCGCACGCGACGACGACGACGGCGCGCCCGTCGTCTCGCTCGCTGTGCTCGCCGTGCTCTTGCAGCTCACGGCCGTCTACTTCTTCAACGTCGTGCACAAGACGGGGCCCGCGTGGCGCAACGGCACGGCGGTGCACTTCGTCCTCTACAACGACCGCATGGCGACGCCGTTCGTGCCGCTCGTGCGCGACCACCTGCCGCTCGGGCTCGTGCGGTTCTTCACGAGCGCGACGATGGCGTTCGAGGCCGCGCTGCCCCTCTGTCTGCTGTCGCCGATCGCCGTCCCGTGGTCGCGGCGCGCGGTCGTGTTCATGATGTGCACCCTGCACATCGCGTTCGGGGCGACGTTCACGCTCGGACCGTTCGCGTGGGCGCTGTGCGTGTTCTCGACGCTGATGTTCACGCGCGAGGACTGGGAGCTCGCGATCGCGGCGATGCGCCGACCGCGCCGCGCGCGCGTCGTGCTCGTCGACGAGCGGCGGCGCGCGTCGATGTGGATCGCGCGCGTGCTCGCGCGGCTCGATCGCCTCGAGCTCCTGACGTTCCGCGCCGCGACAGGGCTCACCGGACCCTTCGAGCTCGAGAGCGCCGAAGGCGAGCGCGCGCGGGGCGCCGACGCGCTCGCGGGCGCGATCGCCGCGCTGCCGCTCGGGCCGATCGTCGCGTGGGCGCCGCGCCTGCCCTTCGTGCGCGGCGCGATCGACGCGGCCGGTCGCTGGCTCGCGAGCCCGCGCGCCGACGCGTGGCTCCCGCGCCGGTCGTCTTCGTGCGGCGCGCAGCCGGTCTCACCCGCCGGGCACGCGGCCGACCGCGCGAAGCTCTGGGTGGGCCAGGCGCTCGTCGCGATCACGCTCGCCGCCGCGGTGAACCAGGCGCTCGTCGAGCTCTGGGTCGCGCAGCCGCTCCACGCGAAGCAGTCCGAGCCGATGCGCGTGCTCACGCACAAGCTCCGCTTCCTCCAGGGCTGGTTCATGTTCTCGCCGAACCCGGTCATGGACGACGGCATCCTCGTCTGCGACGCGGAGACGATCGACGGGCGCCACGTCGACGTGTTCACGGGTGCGCCGCCGCGCTTCGCCCTCGGCGGGTTCGTCCAGTTCAATCAGATCTGGCAGGACTACATGAACCGCATCCAGCTGCCGGGCAACAGCGCCTATCGCGAGGAGACGAAGGCCTGGATCCTCCGCTATCACGAGCGCACGGGCAGGCCCGAGGACCGGATCGTCGCCGCGCGCCTCGTCTGGATCACGGCGACGAACCCTCGAATCGGGAGCACCGAGTCGACGAACTATCAGGAGCGCGAGGTGATGGCGTTCGACGGGCGCGCCGACAGGTGACGTCGAGCGCCGACCGCGACCGGAGATCAGAACGCGTCGAGGTGATCGACGGTCTCGTCGCCGCCGCCGACCGCGACGGTCGGCTTGCGAAACGCGTACAGGATCGCGCCGTGCGGCGACGGGACGTGCGTCATCGCGACGAGCTCCCAGCCTCCGGCCTCGGCGGCGGTGAGCTTGGTGGCGATGTCGGCGAGCGGCGTCGTGTCGGGGAGGGCCTTGCAGACGAACATCGCAATGACCTGTGTTCGCCGAGCGCGCAGCACAAGTCAGGGAAAGTCGGATCGACGTGAAGGCCGCGCTGCGACGTAGCGCGCGACGGCGGCCGTCAGATCGGCGAGCTGAGCGGCGCCCACGAACGCGTCGAGGCTTGATCCGCCGGCGCCTGCGCGCCCACATCACGGTGCGCGGATGCGGACTCGCGCGCGGTGCTCTAGCATCGGGCCCATGTCATCCGCGTGGTGGGAGAAGGTCCCGTTCGGGCGCACGGGGCTCCGCGTGAGCCGGCTCTCGATCGGCTCGAGCTACGGCGTTGGCGGCGCGGATCTCGAGCGCGCGTTCGAGCGCGGGGTGAACTTCTTCTTCTTCGGGCTGCGCCGGCGCGGCGGCTTCGCCGATGGGCTGCGGGCGCTCGCGCCGCGCCACCGCGACGAGATGGTCATCGCGATCCAGAGCTACTCGCGCTCGGCGATCTTGATGAAACCGAGCGTCTGCGCGGCCCTCCGCAAGCTCAAGATCGACTCGGCCGACGTGCTCGGCCTCGGCTGGTGGAACGCGGCGCCGCCGCCCCGCATCCTCGACACGGCGCTCGCGCTCCAGGCGGCGGGCAAGGTGAAGCACATCATCGTGTCGAGCCACCACAGGCCCGCGTTCGAGGCGATGGCGAAGGACCCTGCGTACGGCGGCATCATGGTCCGCTACAGCGCCGCGCACCCGGGCGCCGAGCGCGAGGTGTTCCCGCTGCTCGAGGCGCCGAAGCCCGGCGTGCTCGCGTTCACGGCGACGCGCTGGGGCAAGCTCACCGCGCCCGAGCTCACGCCGCCGGGTGAGCGCACGCCGACCGCGACCGACTGCTATCGGTTCGTGCTCTCGAACTCCAACGTCGACGCGACCCTCTGCGGTCCGAGCGACGGCGAGCGCCTCGACGCGTGCATGGCCGCCCTCGATCAAGGGCCGATGAGCGCGGACGAGCTCGCGTGGATGCGGCGCGTCGGCGTCGCGGTGCGCGACGGCGCGACCGGCGGCGGCCCCGTGCAGTGGCTCGATCGCGTAGCCGGCAAGCTCCGCGGCGGCGACGGCCCGGCCGACGACGCGCGGACGTGATCTTCGACGGGGCCGGTGATGGGGACCGCGCCGCGACCGGCGCGTCCCGAGTCGCGGCACAAGCTGGCACGACGCACGTCGAATGACGGGTGTTCAAGGGCCGCTCGCCCGGCGCGCGACCTGGCCCGCCCCATGCGAAGTCCAACGATCGTGAACACTTTCCTTCGCTTGGCTTCGATGTTTGGTGTGCTCGCGTCCGTGGCGCTCGTCGGCGCGGCGGGCTGCGACTCGGGCGACTCGCCGGCCCCTGGCGCCGGCGGCGACGCGACGGGCCTGCCCGCGGATAGCTGCGCGCACGACGTGCCCGAGCAGATCGACGGCGCGGACACGGGGTTCTCCGTGTGCGACGCCGCGGTCGAGCACCGCGTGAGCAAGACCACGTGTCCGAGCCCGCTGCCGCGCGACGGCGTGACGTGCCACGCGCTCAACCCGAGCGGTCCGCCGGACACGTGCAGCGTCGACGCGGACTGCACCGATCACCCGAACGGCGCGTGTCAGGCGTCGAGCTTCCCGACGAGCCCCGGCAACTGCACGTGCTCGTACGGCTGCACGAGCGACGCTGACTGCGGCGCGCACCAGATCTGCTCGTGCGGCTCGCCGCTCGGCGTGTGCGTCGACGCGACGTGCACGAGCGACGCCGACTGCACCGGCGGCATGCGCTGCGCCGCGTTCTCGAGCCAGCCTGGCTGCGACGACACCGCGTTCGCTTGCGAGTCGCCCGACGACGTGTGCCGCGCGACGAGCGATTGCCCCGACGGTCAATCGTGCACGATGAAGGGCGACCACCGCGTATGCAGCCCCCCCGTCTGCGAATACTGAGGCGAAGGCGCTCGGCGCCGATACGGGCGCATCCGCTCCGCTACGGTGCTCGGCGTACCAGA
>DASYCF010000399.1:0-5454 GCA_036500365.1 Byssovorax sp. | reverse complement strand
CACCATGGCGAACGACTCTCGGCAGGGCCTCGGCGGCGCAGACTGGGCGGGGGCGCGCGGGGAGCGGTGGCGCGGGCAGGTGCGCGAGCTCGAGGCGATGCTCGTCCCCGTGAACGACCCCCTGTTCGACGCGCTCGCGCTCGACGGTGCGACGCGCGTGGCGGACGTCGGGTGCGGCGGCGGCGCGACGACGATCGAGATCGCGCGTCGGGCGCTGCGCGGCGCCGTCGTGGAGGGGTTCGACATCGCTCCGCCGCTCGTGGCGCTCGCGCAGGAGCGCGCGCGGGCTGCTGGCGTCGACGTCGCGTTTCACCTCGCCGACGTGTCGACCACGGCGCCGCCCGCGCCGCCGTTCGATCGCCTGGTCTCGCGCTTCGGCATCATGTTCTTCGCCGCGGCAGGCGAAGCGTTCGCGAACCTGCACCGCTGGCTCGCGCCCGGCGGGCGCTTCGCGTTCGCCGCGTGGGGGCCGCTCGCGGACAACCCGTGGATGTCGAGCGCGCGCGCGGCCGTCGCCGAGGTCGTCGAGCTGCCGAAGCCCGAGCCCGACGCGCCCGGGCCGTTCCGCTACGGCGACGTGGCGACGTTCCTCGCGCTGCTGGGCGCGGCGGGCTTCTCGTCGGTCGAGGCGCGCGAGTGGCGCGGCGCGCTGCCCGTGGGCGGCGGCCTCGGCCCGGCCGACGCGGCGGCGTTCTCGGTCGGCAAGGGCTCGACGTTCGCCGAAGCGCTCGCCCCCGCGAGCGACGCCGACCGTGCCCGCGCGCTCGCGTCGCTGACGTCGGAGTTCGCCCGCCACGTGCAGGGCGGCGTCGTGATGATGGACGCGCGCGTGCACGTCGTCACCGGCGCCGCCTGAGCCGCGCCCTCGACCGCGCGCGGCGACCACGACGCGCGTATACGGTCAACGGCCCTCGACGAGCGCCCTCAGCTTGGCGACCGACATGCGCCACCCGACCTCGTTGTCCGCCTCGGAGACGCCGGGCGGCACGCCGTCGTGCGTCGCGACGAGCTCGGTGCCGCCGCGCGCGTCGAACAGCGCATAGGTGACGACCATCTCGCCCTTCATCGCAGGATCCTCGGTTTCGAACTCGATGGCTTCCACGACCTTGGCGTCGGCCACGAGCTCGACGAAGTGACCGTGGAACGTATCGGTGCGCGCGCTCGTCTTGCCCACGCCCTCGACGGCCTCGTACGTGAGCGAGACGCGGAGCGCGCCGCCGACCTTCGCGTCGAAGACGTGGACGCGGCTCGTCATGCCGTCGGGGACCATCCACCTCGCGACCGCGTCGCCGTCGACGAGCGCGCGATAGACCGCGGCGCGCGGCGCATGGATCCACGCGACGAAGTGCGTCGTGCTCACGCGCGCGAGCGTAGCCGATCCGCCGCCCGCACCTCACGCGGGTCGACGGGCCCACGCGATGGGACGCGGCGCTCAGACGATCGACGCCTCGATCGCCGCCGCCTTCGCGTGCGCGCCCCATCGCTCGTACACGCGCGCGGCCGCTCGGAGCGACTCGCGCGCCTTCGCCGCGTCGTCGACTGAAGCGTGCGCGCGGGCCGCGAGCTCGTGGGCGAGGCCGACGTCCGCGCGCCATCCGCCGGCATCCGCCGTCGCGAGGGCGATCTCGAGCGACGCGAGCGCGCGCGCCGCGTCGCCGTCCGCGAGGAGGCTCGCCGCCTCGACGAGGTGCACGCGGTGGAGGAAATTCCCGGCGCCGGCCGCCGCGAGGGCCTTCAACGCGGCGAGGCTCGCGGCCGCTTCGGCGCGGAGCGCGCAGCGCAGGGTCTCGGGCAGCGCGTGGATCGCGAGCGCGGCGTATTGATGAAACATCGGCGTATGCCACGTCGACACGACGCCATCGAGGAACGGGCGCGCGCGCTCGAGGCACGCGCTCGCCTCGGCGGCGGCGCCGAAGTGGTGACGCGCGATCCCCATGACGAGACGGAGGATGTGCTGGGCGCTCCTCGAGCCGGCGACGCGCGCGGCCTCGAGCGCCGCGTCCTCGTCGAAGCCGCCGCCGTCGAGCCGCGCGGGGTCCTCTGCGCGGCCGGTGAGCGAGGCGAGGAGCCGCTCGAACGGCTCGTGCACGTGCAGCGCGTTGGTCTGCCCGGCGGCGCGCATGAACGCGCCGAACGCGCGCGCCTCGTCGGCGAGCGGCCCCAGATCGCGCGACGCGTAGAGCGAGTTGTGCACGTACGCGTGCGCGGCGTAGGCGGCGTACTCGAGGTCGCCCGTGTCCTTGCCGATGGCGACCACGGCGCGCAGGTCGCGCAGCGTGCTCGCGAGCGGCACCGTCCACACGCACACGAGATCGTGCACGACGTGCCGCGTGCGCGCCTCGAGGCTCTTGTCCTCGAAGCGATCGACCAGGTCGAGCGCGACGCGCCCCCACGTGTGCGCCGTGGCGATCTCGCCGATGCCGTTGAGCACGATGCCGTACACCGCGAGCGCGTACGACGTGACGGACGAGAGCCCGTGCTCCACCGACATCGCGACGAGGCGGCAGGCGAGCACGGGGAGCAGCGTCGGCCGCGCGAAGTACGCCGCCGAGGCCATGCGCGAGAGCACGCGCGTCGCGGCGACGACCTTCGGATCGGTCGCGAGCGGCAGCCTCGCGAAGCCGTCCGGACCGACGCGCGCGACGGCGGCGCGCGCACGCCCGAGCTCGGCGAGGGCCTCGGCCTCGGTCGGGTTCGCGGGGATGTCCGCGCCCACGAGCGCGAGCGCCTCGAGCGCGCGATCGACCGCGGCGCCGTACGCGCGCCCGGCGACGCACGCGTCGATCTCCGCCTCGCGCGCGCCGAGCTGGTCGAGCGTCGCCGCGCGCGCCTTGACCTCACCCACGTGCGCGGCGAGCGCTTCGCCGGCGCCCGATAGATACGCGGCCTCCGCGGCGCCCGCGTGCAGCGCGAGCGCGACGTCGTAGCGCCGCGTCCACGCCGCGGCCTCGAGCAAGCGCGCGCCGGCGGCGAAGAGCTCGAACGCGAGCGCGAAGGAGCCCGACCGCCGCGCCCGCCTCGCAGCGGCGAGCGCGAGGTCCGAGGCGCGCTCGCGCTCGGCGCCCTCGAGGCGATGCGGCACCGCCGACAGGTGACGCGCGGCAGCGAACAGGCACGCTTCGCCGGCCACGCCGGCGGCCGCGTCGCGCACGGCGAGCGCGCGCCCGAGCGCGAGGTGCAGGTCGTCGACGCGCGCGCGCGGCAGCGCTCGCACGATCGCCTCACGCACGCCGTCGTGATGGAGCTCGACGCGATCGCCCGCGCGAGGCCCCGTGCTCCGAACGAACTGACCGGCGCCGAGCGACCAGAGGACACGCATGACCCCGGCGTCGGTGATCTCGGCGGCCTCGAACGCGACGCCGAGCGGCACCGGGCTGTTCGCGATCGCGAGCGCCTCGACGAGCGCGCGCTCGGCGGCAGACAGCGCCTCGACGCGGCGGAGCAGCACGTCCTCGAGCGTCGCGCTGTCGGCTCCTCCTCCGTGCCTCGCGGCGTGCCGCGCGAGCTCCTCGACGAACAGCGGGAGGCCGGCCGCCTCGCGCGCGATCGCCTCGGGGAGCTCGGCGCTCGACACGCCGAAGCGCGCGAGGGTCGCGTGCGCGAGCTGCTCGGCGTCATCGCGGGACAGCGGGCCGAGCTCGATCTCGTCGAAGCTCGCCGCGCCCTCGCCGCGCGTCGCGCGCGCCGCCGCGACCCAGCGCGCGACGTCGGCGTTCGACGCGGCCTCGACCGCGCGCAGCGTCGCCGCGACGAACAGGCCGCGCGGCGCCGGCGCCTCGAGCAGCGTGCCGAGGAGCGACGCGCTGTCGGCGTCGGCCCAGTGGAGATCGTCGAGCAGCAGCGCGAGCGGTCGCTCCGCGGCGAGCGCCGCGAAGAGCTCGCGCAGCGCGCGCGTCGCGCGACGACGGAGCTCGACGACGGGCAGGCGCGACGACGGCGCGTCCTTGGGGAGGCGGGCCGCGATCGACGGCACCGTCGCGAGGGCGGGGAACACGCGCGCGAGCTCCTCGAGGTGCGCCGGCAAATGCGCGAGCGGGGCGCCTCCGTCGCGCTCGGCGAGGTGCGCGGCGAGCGCGTCGAGGAGCGCGTCGAACGCCTTGTACGGGACGCTCTCGCGCTCGTAGCAGCGGCCTCGCAAGACGAGCGCGCGGCGATCGGCGTCCTCGGCGAGCGCGTCGAGGAGCGTCGTCTTGCCGACGCCCGAGGGACCCACGACGAGCACGACGGCGGCTCCGTCGCGCGCGCGATCGAGCGCGGCCGCGAGCCTCTCCAGCTCGGCCGCACGGCCGACGACGCGCGTGCGCGGCGCGACGCTGGCGTGCGGCGGCGGCGCGGCCCCGGTGAGCCGCGCCACGATCTCCTCGTCGCTCGGCCGCTCCCCCGGCTCTGCGCGCAGGAGATCGAGCGCGAGCTTCGAGAGATCCGCGGGCACCTCGCGCACGAGCGCGTCGGGCGGCGTCGGCTGCGTCGTCTGCTTCGCGAGCCACATGACGGGCACGCTCGCCGGCGCGAACGCGGGGACGCCCGTGAGCGCGGCGTACAGCATGAGCCCGAGCGCGTACGCGTCGCTCGCGGGGCCGACGCC
Organism: Byssovorax sp.; assembly: GCA_036500365.1. Classification (GTDB taxonomy): domain Bacteria; phylum Myxococcota_A; class Polyangia; order Polyangiales; family Polyangiaceae; genus DASYCF01. Next base: position 869 of record DASYCF010000399.1, on the reverse strand, counting down.
CTCGCCCGCGTACTGCTCGGGCGCCATCCACGTCGGCGTGCCGGAGATCGAGCGCGGGTCGGACCCGGCGCGCGCGCCCTCGTGCGGCGCGCCGCTCGCGTCGACGTGTCGCACGAGGCCGAAGTCCACCAGCACGACGCGCCCCGCGCGATCGACGAGCACGTTGCTCGGCTTGACGTCGAGGTGCGACAAGCCCGCGGCGTGGAGCGCGGTGAGGCCCCGCGCGAGCGCCGCGAACGCGTCGCGCACCGCGGTAAACGAGCGCGGCGGGCTCGGCTTCGGCTCGGGCCGCGCGATCTCGTGCCCGGCGTCGTCGCGGATGCGCACGGTCGGCGCCGTCCGCTCGACGTCGACGTCGCCCTCGCGCCCGGGCTCGCCGCGCAGTCGAGCGAGGAGGCCGCCGCCGTCGATCCGCTCCATCGTGAAGAACCAGAGGTCGTCGACGCAGGCGAGCTCGTAGAGCGCGACGAGGTTCGGGTGCGAGAGATCCGCGACCGATCGGAACTCGCCCTTGAACCGCACGAGGTTCGCGGGCGCGACGTGGCTCAGCGTCTTCAGCGCGACGCGCGCGCCGTGGTCGCGATCGATCGCGTCGTGGACGGTGCCCATGCCGCCGCCGCGGATGAGGCCGATCACGTCGTAGCGGCCCACGCGGACCGGATGATCGGGAGTTGCGGCGGTGAGGTCGTTCGGCAGCACGGGGCGACCGCGCAGGATAAGCCGCAGCCGCCCGCGCGAACAAGCTCAGCCGACGGCGCGCAGCGCGTACACGTCGACGTCGACGCCCTCGGAGTACATCGCGAGCGGGGCGGCGCGCGGCGCAGGGAGGCCGGCGGCCGCGACCATGGTCTCTTCGAGCGACGTCACCT
>DASYCF010000398.1:0-3113 GCA_036500365.1 Byssovorax sp. | reverse complement strand
CGACGCCGCGCCTTGGGGATCGATCTGCGCGTGCATGCCCGGCGTGTCGCGCTTCGCGTCGAAGTCGAGCTCGATGTCGAGCGTGTTGTCGCCCTCGTGCACGTCGATGTCCTTGCCGGCGCGGCGCGCGATCGCTGGAAGGAACGCGTCGACGTGCAGCTTGCCGACGGGCACGTCCTCGATCACGTACTTGCCGTCGAGGCCCGTGACCGCGTGCGTCGGGAACTTGAGGACGAGGACGTCGGCGAGCAGGAACGTGTGCGGCATCTCGTCGCGCAGGAGGTAGCGCCCGACCTTGTCCGGATAGAGCCGCACGGGCGAGCCCTTCGCGATGGCGACCATCACGGCGCGCTGCTTCGAGCCGTCGAGGAACGGCACGTACGACTCGATCGGGTCGTTGTTCTGCACCTCGAGGCGCTGACCGTACGTGAGCACGACGGTGCGCGTGTTGTATGCGCAGCCGTGGATCGTGAGCGTCACGGTCTCCTTCTTCTCGGGGACGAACTTGCCGGTGTAGCCGGTGGCGGTGACGACCGCGTCGGCGACGGCGCCGTCGCCCGCGACACGGAACAGCTTGCCGTACGTCGCCTGGGCCTCCGCGCACTTCACTGGCGGGAAGCTGTACGCGGCGTCCGGCGGCGGGTCGCCCTTCACGGTGACGCGACCCGTGATGCGCCCGAACGGGCCCTTGTACACGGGGTCGTGCCCCGGGTTCACGACGGCCTCGACCTTGTCGGCGGGCATGTTGAGCCCGATCGCCATCGGCGGCGCGGCCGACGCAGACGCGGCGGTGGGCGAACCCTGGCTCGTGCCGCTCGACGAGCACGCGGCGCAGCCGATCGACATGAGGAGCGGGAGGACGGTTCGGATCATGGATCGACGAGGCGGCTCAGCAAGCCTCGAGCCGGCGAACAACACGGCAATCGCTACGCGCGACGACACCTCGACGGGCCCGAGCGCCAACGCGATTGGCGCTCGTGGCAGCGTGGTTGTCGCTCACCGGCCGAGCGCCGCGTGCACGGCGACGTCGAGCGGCGTCGTCGGCCAGACGCCCATCACGACGACGAGCGTCGCCGCGACGACGAGCGCGAACGTGACCTGCCCCGACCGCATCGGCTTCGCGACGGCGGCGCCGGGCGCGGGCTCGCGCATGTACATGAACACGAGCACGCGCAGGTAGTAGTACGCGCCGAGCACGCTGTTGAGGAGCATCACGATCGCGAGCGGATAGAGCCCCGCGCCGATCGCGCCGCGTACGATGTAGAGCTTGCCGAAGAAGCCCGCGGTCGGCGGGATGCCCGCGAGCGAGAGCAGGAAGAGCGTGAACGTGAGCGCGATCGCAGGGTGCCGCTTGCCGAGCCCGGCGAGATCCTCGTAGCTGACGACCTCGAGGCCGCGGCTGCCGCACAGGATGAGCGCGCCGAAGGCGCCGACGGTCGAGACCGTGTAGGCGAGCAGGTAGAAGAGCACGCTGCCCTGCGCGTCGTCCGCGTGCCCCGCCCCGATCGCCACGACGCCGACGAGCACGTAGCCCGCGTGCGCGATGCTCGAGTAGGCGAGCATGCGCTTCACGGACTCTTGGCGTCCGGCGACGAGGTTCGCGACCGTCATCGTGAGGACGGCGAGCGCGGCGATCACGGGCGGCCAGCCGGCGGCCCACGACGAGAGGCCCGGATCCTTGAACACGCCGAGGAGGACGCGGAGCAGCGTCGCGAACGCGGCGCTCTTCACGGCGACGGCCATGAACGTGGTCGCGGGCGTCGGCGCGCCCTCGTAGGCGTCGGGCGTCCACGCGTGGAACGGGACGGCGCTCACCTTGAACACGAGGCCCGCGAGGACGAGCACCGAGCCGACCAGGACGAGGGCGACGCGCTCGCCGCCCGCCTTCGGCAAGGCCGAGATGCCCGCGCCGAGGCCGACGAAGTCGGTGTGACCCGTCGCCCCGTACAGGAGCGCGCCGCCGTAGAGCAGCAGCGCCGCCGCGAACGAGCCGAGCAGGAAATACTTCACCGCCGCCTCGGTGCTGCGCGGCGACGCGCGGCGGAAGCCGGTGAGCGCGTACACGCCGAGCGACATCGTCTCGAGGCCGATGAAGAGCGACAGGAAGTCGCCGGCCTGCGCGAGGATCATGCAGCCGATCGTCGAGAACGTGAGCAGCGGGTAGAACTCGCCGCGGTCGAGCCGATGCTCGGGCAGGTAGCCGCCCGCGAGCAGCGAAGCGAGGCCGCCGCCGAGGCACGTGACGAACGCGAAGAAGAGGCCGAAGCGATCGACGATGATCCACGGCGCGAGCGCGCGCGCGCCGGGCAGGTGCTCGGGCCCGACGAACCACACGGCGCCGGCGAAGATCGCGCCCGTGAACAGGGTGATCGCCGTGCCGAGCGCGATCTCCGACGACGGGCCGCTCGAGCGCACGTCGCTCTCCTCGCGGCGATGCGAGAACGCCTCCGCGAGCATGAGCAGCACGCCGCCGAGCGCGACGACCAGGATCGGCGAGATCGCGAGATAGAGCTCCGTGTTCATCGGGCCGCCTCCGCGCCGGCGGGCGCATCGGCCCGAGCCTCTGCGGGCTTGGCCTCGCCCTCGGGCGGCGCGGGCGCGCCCTTCATGAACGCGGCCGAGAACGCGTCGGCCGGGAGCAGGCGCGCCGGGCCCTCGCCCACGGACTCGCCGATGCGCGCGATGCGTTCGAACTGCTGCTGCGTCGACGCGATCGTGTCCTTCATGCGATCGAGGAACACGTTCGGGAAGAGGCCGATGACGAAGATCATCGCGACGAGCGGCGCGACGGCGAGCGTCTCGCGCGCGGTGAGATCGGGCAGGTGCTGGTTCTTCGGGTTCTTGTTGGGACCGAAGAACATCTTCTGCACGACGCCGAGCATGTACACGGCGGCGAGGATCACGCCGGCGGCGGCGCCGATCGTGTGCATGCCCGCGAACGCGCCGAGCGCCTCCGAGACGTACGTGCCGCTGATGACCATGAACTCGCCGACGAAGCCGTTCGTGCCCGGGACGCCGATCGACGCGAACGTCACCACCAGGAAGACCGCGGCGTAGATCGGCATCACCTTCGCGAGGCCGCCGAAATCGTCGACGTTGCGGGTGTGGCGGCG
>DASYCF010000397.1:0-2483 GCA_036500365.1 Byssovorax sp. | reverse complement strand
GGCGGTGATGCCCCCGCGCGGCTCGCGGCGGCGCGTCGGCTCGGCGGCGTCTGGCGCGTCGACCGGGCGCGGCGCCGCGACGGGCGGCGGCGGAGGAGGCTCGCTCGGCGGCGGCGGCGCCACGACGACGACCGGCGGGTCGTCGGGCTCGGCGGGGAGAGGAGGCGGCGCGGCGGCGGCGGCTCGCTTGCGCGGCGGCGGCTCTCCGACGCTGGCGTGCGCCGTCCAGATCGCGGCCTTGCGGAGGCGCGCCTCGCGGTCGCCGTCGAGCGCGAGCGTGAGCACCTCGGTGCCGTCGATGCGCTGCAGCTCGAGCTGCCACGACTCGGGCGCCTCGCACGCGAGCGTCGCCCGGTACTCGGCCTGCTTCTCGCTCGCGGCGACCTGGCACGCGCCGCCGAGCGCGTCGCACGCGAGCTGGACGTGGCGCGCGAACGGCCCGATTTCGCCGGCGCACGTCCACGGCTGCGCGTCGACCCAGATGCCCGTCGGCCCGTCGCCGTCCGCCCGCGCCGCCGTCGAGAGGAGCAGCGCCGCAGCCGCGGCCATTCCTGCGACGAGGCGAGAGCGGGACTCGTTGTTCTTCATGCGAGCTTAGTCACCGCACCCACCGCGACCGATCACGCCAGGGCGTCCATTCGGTGCTCCGCGACGCCGGGACCTTCATCCGCCGGGTCTGGAGCGCGGTCCCGTGCGAAATTGACTCGCCCGCCCGCCGACGCGGAGCGAGGATCGGGCATGTCGATTCGCCTGTCGCTGCTCGCAGCCGTCGCCGCTTCGACCCTAGCGTGCGCCCCGTCGGTCGGCGACGACAGCTCAGCCCCGCCGCCCGTCGTCGACACGGGCCCGCTTCCGAAGGTGGTCTCGTCGATCGTGGCGGACGATCAGAACGTCTACTGGTGGGATGAATCCGTCGGATCCAGCGGGAAGCGCTACGTCATCGCGCAGCGACCGGTGGAGGGTGGCCCGGTCACCGTCCTCGCCGACGTGACGAACACCGTGACCGATCCGTTCACGCAGGGCGGGGGCCCGGCCGTCTAAGGCGTGTGGATCAACCACACGGAGGTCTTCTGGCTGCGTCAGGGCGCGTTCCGCGGATACGAGCTCGACGCGTGTCCGATCGGCGGCGGCGCGACGCGGATGATCGCAGACCACGTGCAGACCCTCGTCGTCGACGACGAGAACGCCTATGCGATCCTCGACGGGTCGCGCGAGATCGTCGCCATCACGCTCGGCACGGGTGCGCGTCGAACCCTCGCGCGCGGGGCGTTCGATCGGATCGCCCTCGCCGACGCGGACGCGCTGCTCGTCGACGACGACGGCGTCCTTGAGCGGGTGGCGCGCGACGGAAGCTCGACGGAAGATCTCGTGCAGATGAACGCGCTCGACGTCGCGGGGACTGCGGCGGGCGCGATCATCGCGTCGCTCGGCTCGCTGACTTCGTACTGCGATGACCTCGATGGCGTCGACTGCTTCGACCTCCTCGTGGCCGACGCGCGGTTCGCGCACCGGCGCATCATCGGGCATCAGATGGGGTTCGCGCTCGACGACGAGGCCGTGTACGCGATCACCGACGACGCGCACGTGACGCGCACGCCGGTCGGCGGAGGCGCGGAGTCGTTGATCGCGGCGGCCACGTCGTTCACGTCGGAGCTTACGGTGAACCGCGATCTCCTGTTTTGGACGGGATCGAACCTCTCCGATCCCACCTCGCCGACGTTCATCCAGCAGGCGCCCATTCGCTGATCGCCGCGCCGCGCGGTTCGCCTAGGCTGCGGGGCGGAGCATGGCGAGCGGGTTTCAAGGGCGCGTCATCGCCGGGCGGTACGCGCTCGAGGCGATGCTCGGCGAGGGCGGCATGGGCGCCGTGTATCGCGCGCGGCACCTCGTCACCGACGCGACCGTCGCGCTGAAGCTCCTGCACCCGCACGTCGCCGCGATCCCGGGCGTCGCGGAGCGGTTCGCGGCCGAGGCGCGCGCGCCGGCGATGATCGGGCACCGCGGCATCGTCAGCGTGACCGACGCCGGCGGCGGCGACGGGAGCGAGCTCTACCTCGTGATGGAGCTGCTCGGCGGCGAGACGCTGCGCGAGCTGCTCGCGCGGGCCGGCGCGGTGCGGCTCGACGTCGTCGCGCGCATCACCGAAGCCATGCTCGACGCGCTCGGCGCCGCGCACGCGGCCGGCGTCGTGCATCGCGACCTCAAGCCGGAGAACGTGTTCCTCGTCGCGGCGGCGCGCGCGAGCGGGGACGGCGCGCCGACGGTGAAGCTCCTCGACTTCGGCATCGCGAAGATCGTCGGCGGCGCAGGCGCACCCGCGAGCGCGACCGCGACCGGCGCCGTCATGGGCACGGTCGGTTACATGTCGCCCGAGCAGATCCGCGACACCGCGCACGTCGATCACCAGGCCGATCTCTGGGCCGTCGCGGCCATCGTGTACGAGGCGATCACGGGGCGACAGGCGTTCGCCGCGCCGACCGCGT
>DASYCF010000396.1:0-6554 GCA_036500365.1 Byssovorax sp. | reverse complement strand
CGAACGAGAAGCCCCTCTCGGCGACGAGCCGTCGCGTGACGCGCGCGCGCCACGCGTAGAACTCGCTCGTCCCGTGCGACGCCTCGCCGAGCAAGACGAAGCGCGCGTCGCCGATGCGCTCGAGCAGCGGGTCGAGATCCCGATCGGAGACGAGCGGGTGCGCGTGCGGCGCGAGCGCGGCGACGACGGCGGGCGTGCGATCGAGCGCCGGCTCGGTCCAGCGCTCGAGGAGGTGCTTCTTCGACGTGACCATGTCGCTCTCCCTCGCGAGCTCATCGGGTGTCGGGGCGGCGCTGCGTGAGCTCGAGCAGCTGCCGGACGTAGGGCTCCTGCGCGCGGTTCCGCCCGTCGCGCAGCAGCCAGCGCTCGAAGAGCGCGCGGCACTCGGCGGAGCGCACGCCGCCGACGACGCGGGGCATCTTCGACTCGACGCTCTCGGTCGCCTCGACGCGACCGCTGCCGCCGTCGGCCGGCGCGCGCAGGCCGAACACGACGAGGTCGATCGCGAGCTCGATCGAGGCGCCCGCGCACATGACGCACGGCTCGAGCGTCGAGACGAGGATGGCGTCGTCGGTGCCGGCCGGGAGCGCGCTCGCCGCGGCGCGGAAGGCCACGAGCTCGGCGTGCTCGGCGCGGTTGCCGCTCGCGATCGCGCGGTTGTGACCGCGGCCGACGATCCCGCCGTCGCCGCGCGCGCAGACGGCGCCGATCGGCGCCTCGCCGGCCTGCATGCCCTCCTCGGCCACGGCGATCGCCTCGCCGACGAGGTGCTCGAGCGCGGCGCGATCGAGGCGAACGCGCTGGGGCGAGACGCGCCGGAGGACGTGGTCGAGGCGCCGGCGGATCTCCGCGACGTCGTGGTGCACGGCGCGGGCACCCGTTCGCGCGAGCGAGCGCGCGTCGTTGCCGCCCATCGTGACGCCGACGAACGCGACGCCGGCGCGCGCCGCCGCCTCGGCGTCCCAGATCGAGTCCCCGATCATCGCGCACTGCGCGGGCGTCACGCCGAGGAGCTCGACGGCGCGCACTACGACGTCGGGCGACGGCTTGCTCGCGGCGACCGCGTCTCCATCGGCGACGACGTCGAACAGGCTCCGCCACGGGACCCCGCTCGAGCGCTCGACGAAGGCGATCTGGTCGCGGCCGCTGCTCGTCGCGAGCGCGACGCGCACGCCGCGCGCACGGAGCGCCTGGAGGAGGGCCACGGCGTCGGGCGCGGCCGCGATCGGGCGGGCGACGGCGAGGCGCGCGAAGGCACGATCGTGCGCGGCGCGGATGGCGTCGCCGTCGGCCCGGTCGGCGCTCTTGCCGAGGACGTCGGCGACGAGGTGGTCGCCGCCCTTGCCGATCTCGACCTCCACGCGGTCGGCGGCGACGCGATAGTGGAGCTCCTCGAACGCGTCGCACCACGCCTCGACGTGCAGCGTGTTCGAGTCGACGAGCGTCCCGTCGAGATCGAAGAGGATAGCGTCCGCGGGCACGGCTCAGCTCCTCTCGCCGGGCGTCGCCATCAGATGCGCGCCTCGGAGAGCCACGCCGGGTGCTTCGCGGTGCTGTCGTGCTTGTCGCTCGTCTTGAACTGCTCGTACGAGCCGGTCAGCGCCGCCTCGCGTGTCTTCGCGAGGAGGCCGGCGACGGCATCCGGCGTGAGCGGGCGGTAGGTCTGTGCCGCGAGGACGGCCTGGTCGACCACGTCGACGCGGTCGCAGCCCGTGATGACGACGTTCGTGTCGCGGCTCATCGCGTAGTGGAGGCACTCGACCGCGCTGACGGTGCCGAGCTTCAGGATCTCGCCCGCGCCGAGCGGCTTCATGCTGAGCACGCCCATGCCCTTCTTCACGGCGACGGGCAGCACGTCGTGCTCGAACGAGCGGAAGTGCGCGTCGAGCACGTTGAGCGGCATCATGATCGCGTCGAACTCGAAGCCGTGCGCGTCGGCGACCTCGAGCATGTGCAGGTGGATCGACGGGTCCTTGTGGCCGGTGAAGCCGATGAAGCGGATCTTGCCGGCCTTCTTCGCCTCGACGAGCGCCTCGATGCATCCGCCGGGGGCGAAGCAGGCCTCCGGATCGGTCGGCCGGATGACCTCGTGGATCTGGAGCAGGTCGATGTGATCGGTCTCGAGCCGCGCGAGCGACTGCTCGAGCTGGCCCATCGCCGCCGCGCGGGTGCGGCCGTCGACCTTCGTCATCAAGAACGCCTTGTCGCGGTAGCCGTCGCGGAGCGCGGCGCCCATGCGCTCTTCGCTCTTTCCGCCGTGGTAATCCCACGCGTTGTCGAGGAAATTGACGCCGCGATCGATCGCGTGGCGCACGATGCGCGTCGCCTCTTCGTCGCTCTTCGCGAGGCCCACGTGGTAGCCGCCGACGCCGACGATCGAGACCTCGGCGCCTGTCTTTCCGAGCTTCCGCCGCGGCACGGGCGCGTCGCTCGGCGGGGCTGCGTGCGGAGGTCGCGGCTTCGTAGCCTCGCCGGCCGACGCGGCGTCGCGGGCGCCGGGAGCCTCGGGTCCGCACGCGACGAGGGCAGCCGTTCCCGCGATGAAGAGGCGTCGCGAAGTCGTCTCGATCATGGTGCGCCGAGCCATCGCAAGCGACGTACCGGGCGCTTCTTCCCGTCCGTCGGCCGTCTCTCGGACTCGGACGTGTGGCATTTGTGAGATGCGCCGCCCGAGCGAGGCGCAGGTCCGCCCCAAGGGAGTCCCTCCCTGGCGCGTCCGGTCGGACCGTCGGCCCGAGCCGCGCAGCGGGCGTCGCGCGTCGTCGCCGCGTTCCCGCGGGCGGGAGCGCGCCGCGGCTCCTTGGCTCGTGGCGTGCATCGGCACCGCTGCGCGCCGGACACGCCGCTTGCGCGAGCCCGGCCAAGAAAGCCAGCGTCATGACCTCGATCGCAGAATGTCGCCTCGAAGCGCGCCGCAAGGCGGAGACCATCCCGCGCGGCCCCGAGGAGGAGCCGTCGGTCGACGAGCGCGCGCGCCGCGACGACGCGGTGCACGAACCCCCGGCGCGGCGGGTCAGCGAGACGCGGCCGAGCATCAGCGCGCGCCGGGCCGACAGCGGCGTCCACGCGTTCGAGATCGAGCGCGCGCTCATCGCGAAGAACGACAAGATCGCGCGCCGCATCCGCAACTGGCTCGCGCGCCGCGACATCGCCGCGCTGAACTTCGTGAGCGCGCCGGGCGCCGGCAAGACCACGCTCCTCGAGCGGTCGATCGAGCTGCTCGCCGGCCGCGTCGCCGTCTCGGTCATCGAGGGCGATCAGGAGACGGAGCGCGACGCCGAGCGCATCCGCGGCACCGGCGCGTCGGTGGTGCAGGTCAACACGGGCACCGGCGGTCACCTCGACGCGTCGATGGTCGAGCGCGCGCTCTCGTCGCTCACGCCCGCGCCCGGGTCGCTGCTGCTCGTCGAGAACGTCGGGAGCCTCGTCGCGCCCGCGCTCTACGATCTCGGTGAGAACGGCAAGGTGCTCGTCGCCTCCGTGACCGACGGCGAGGACAAGCCGCTCAAGTACCCGCACATGTTCCGCGCGGCGCGGGTCCTCGTCATCAACAAGATCGACCTCGCGCCGTACGTCTCGTTCGACGTCGACCGCTTCATCGCGAACGTCGCGCGGGTGAGCCGCGGCATCGACGACGTGTTCGTCGTTTCGGCGATGCGCGGCGACGGCATGGACGCGTGGTGCGCGTGGCTCGACGGGTGCGCGCTCCGCCGGCGCTCCGGCGAGCCGCTCTGACGGTCACGCGCGCTGCGCCTGCTGCCGGGACGCGGCGCCCCGGGGCAGGCTCACGGTGAACGTGCTGCCTTCGCCGGGCTTGCTCGTGACGCTCACCTTGCCGCCGTGCGCCTCGACCACCTCGCGGACGATGAGCAAGCCGAGGCCGGTGCCCGGCGTGCTGCCCGCGGCGGGCGCGCGGACGTAGCGCTGGAAGAGCCGCGCGACGAGCTCGGGGGCGATGCCGACGCCCTTGTCCGTCACGTCGATCTCGACCGCGTCGGCTGCCTCGCGGAGCTCGATGTGGACCACGCCCCGCGGCGGAGAGAACTTCACCGCGTTCGTCACGAGGTTCGTGATCACCTGCACGACGCGGCGCGGATCGACCTCCGCCATCACGGGGTCGGGCGGCGCGGCGAACGAGACGGCGACGTCTTTGCCGTCGGCCAGCGGGCGCGCGAGATCGATCGCCGCGCGCACGACGTCGCAGAGGTCCGCGTCGCTGAGCTCGGTCCGCATCTCGGTCGCGTCGATCCGCGCGAAATCGAGGAAGTCGTTGATGAGCTCGACGAGCCCGCGGATGTGGCTCTGGATCCGCTGAAGCTCCTCGTTCGCGGCGGGCGGCAGGGCGCCGCGCTTGCCCATCTGGAGGAGCGACGCGCGCAGCATGATGCCGCTGAGCGGATTGCGGAGGTCGTGCGCGATGATCGAGTAGAAGTCGAGCCGCCGCGCCGCCGCGCGCCGCTGCTCGGTCACGTCGTGCAGGGTGAGGGTGAGCTCGTCGCTCCCGCGGCGCAGGCTCCGGCAGCTCGCGGAGTAGGCGCGCTCGCCGATCTTCACGTCGCGCGACGAGATGCCGGGCGGGAGCGCGGCGATGGCGCGCGCGTCGACCGAAGGCAGCACCTCCGCGAGCGGTCGGCCGACGAGCGAGGTCGAGCCGAGGGCGCGCCCAGCCTCCTCGTTCGCGAAGACGATGTTCTGTCGCGCGTCGAGCGTGACGACGGCGTCGGGCAGCTGCATGAGGAGCGCGCGGACGCTGCGCTCGGCGTCCTCGACCCGCTCGAGGAGGCGGCGCGAGCGCACGAGCGCCGCGACGCGCGCCGCTAGCTCTTCGCCGCGGAACGGCTTCGTCACGTAGTCGTCCGCGCCCGCGGCGAGCCCCGTCACGAGGTCGTCCGTGTCCTGGTGCGCGGTGAGCATGAGGATCGGCAAGGTGAGCGTGTCGAGCCGGGCGCGCAGGAAGCGGCAGATCTCGATGCCCGAGAGGTTCGGCATGCGCCAGTCGAGGACGAGCACGTCCGGCAGCGGCTCCGACGACAGCTGCTCGAGCGCGGCGGCGCCGTCGTGGAAGGTGCGGACCACGTTCGCCGGCTCGAGCGCGCGCCGGATGACGTCCGCCTCGAAGGGCGCATCGTCGACGATCCAGACCGTCGGTTGATGGGTCAAGGGTGAGGTCCCACGCACACGTCTCCGGGAGGGTGGCACCGGCGCCTGGGGCCTCGCACTCGGGCGTTTCCCGCATTGTCGGTGAGGGCGTCCAGAGCGGCAGACTCTGCCCGTGCGGCATTGACGATCTCGCGCGCTTCGCCCTAGGTTGTCGCGTGCCCGACGTCTTGGTCGTCGACGACAGCAGGGTGATGCGCGAGATGGTCACGGCGTGCCTGCGCCCGGAGCCGAGCCTCGTCGTCACGCAGGCCGCGAGCGGCCTCGAGGCGATCGAGAAGCTCTCCCTGGCGACGTTCGCCGTCGTCGTCCTCGACCTCAACATGCCCGACATCAGCGGCCTCGAGGTGCTCGAGTTCGTGCGCAGTCAGGACAAGCTCCGCGAGCTGCCGATCGTCGTCGTGACGACCCGCGGCGACGACGTGTCGCGCTCGGCGGCGCTGGCCGCGGGCGCGACGCGCTACATGACGAAGCCGTTCACGCCCGAGGACATCCTCGCCGTCGTGCGCGAGGTGATGGCGAGTTGAGCATCGACCTCAAGGAGTTCCTCGCCGCGTACCTCGCCGAGGTCGACGAGAACGTCACCACCGCGAACGCGCGCCTGCTCGCGATCGACGCGTCGATCCAGGCGTCGCAGAGGAACCCGCGCGCCGTGCGCGACCTCTTCCGCGCGCTCCACACGATCAAGGGCCTCTCCGCGATGGTCGAGGTCGACCCCGTCGTCGCGATCGCGCACGACATGGAGGCGGCGGTGCGCGCGGCCGATCGCGCAGGCGGTGATCTGCCCGCGTCGTCGGTCGAGCCGCTGCTCGACGGGCTGCGCGCGATCGAGGCGCGCCTCCAGGCCGTCGCCGCGGGCCACGAGGCGGCGCCTGCCCCGAAGGAGCTGCTCGAGCGGCTCGAGGAGCTCGCGCTCGGCGAGGCGGACCGGCCCGCGGCGCCGCGCGTCGGCGAGATCGCGCTCGATCCGGCGATCGCGAGCAAGCTCGCGCCGTTCGAGATCGCGCAGCTGCGGGACGCGCCGTCGGTCGGCGCGCGCGCCGTGCGCCTCGACTTCGCGCCGTCTCCGGAGCGATCGGCCGGGGGCTCGACCATCGGCACCGTGCGCGAGCGCGTCGGCGCAGTCGCCGAGATCGTCAAGGTGGTCCCCGTCTCGGCGCCCGTCTCCGCGGAGCGCCCGGGTGGACTCTCGTTCGCGCTCATGCTCGTCACGCGCGCCGACGACGCGACCCTCGCCGCGGCCGCCGGGGTCGACGTCGCCGCCGTCACGCGGATCGACGCGGCGCCGATGGTCGCGCGCGAGGACGACGACGCCGCGCAGCCGCACTCGCTCTTGCCCGAGGCGCTGCCCGACGACGGCCCCGTCGCCCGCCGCTCGGTCCTCCGCGTCGAGGTCG
>DASYCF010000395.1:0-1923 GCA_036500365.1 Byssovorax sp. | reverse complement strand
CCCACGGCTCGAGGGAGCCGTTGTCGGGTCGCCGCACGCCGACGTCCGCCTCGAGCTCCTTGAAGACGTTCACGAGCGACGGCGGCGGCGCGACGCCCGGCTCGACCGACAGCGCGAGCCCGTGCGCCTGACCGGGGCCGTGATACGGATCCTGCCCGAGGAGCACGACGTCGACCGCGTCGAACGGCGTGAGCTCGAGCGCGGCAAAGACGAGATCGTCGCGCGGGTACACGGCGCCTCGCGCGCGCTCGTCCGCGACGAACGCGGCGAGCTGCCGGAGCGACGGGCGCGCGTCGCATGCGGCCCCGCCGGCGCTGACCGCGCCTCGCCTCCCGCGCGCCGTCGGCGGCGGCGCGTCGGCGAGCGCCGCCTCGACCGCCGCGCGAAAGCTCGGGGGGAGCGCGGGCAGAGGCACGGCCGAAGATGTGCCCTAGCTCACGCGCGCGGTCGAACGATTCTTGGCCGACGCGCCGCGACGCTTGCGCCGCGCACGGCTTCAAGAGAACGTGGCGAGATGGGCGCGGAGGAGCCTTCGAACGCTGCGACGGCCGTGCCCGTCCTCGCGCTCGGCGCGACCTCGGCGAGCCGCGTCCTCTGCTCGTACCGCGGTCAGCTCCGCGTGACCGTCGTCGCGAAGGCGACGTTCGCGCTCACGCCCGAGCGCGAGATGACGCCGGTCGCGCCGGCCGAGATCGTCGTCGACAGCATCCACCTCGACGGCAAGCCGATGAAGAGCGTGCGCGCGTGCAGCGATCTCGCGCCGCACCTCGAGCGCGCGGAGGTCTTGTTCGTCGGCCGCGCCTACGCGCCCGGCGCGGGCCTCATCCGCTACCCGGTGCGCCTCGCCGTCGCGAGCCACGGGGCGATGCTCGTCGACAAGCGCCTCGAGGTCACCGGCGATCGGCCGAAGCTCCCCGGCGGCGGCCGCGGCGACCCGCGGCCCTTCCAGTCGATGCCGCTCATCTACGAGCGCGCGTACGGCGGCATCGGCTGCGTGGACAACCCGCTCGGCCCCGGCCTCGAGGAGGGCTCGGCGCCGCCGAACGTCACGTACCCGGACCCGAGGCTCGCGAAGCAGCCGGCGTCGTTCGCGCCGATCGCGCCGTCGTGGCCTGCGCGCAAGCAGCTCCTCAAGGGGCTCGGGCGCAAGGTGCTCGACGCGCCCATCGTCGCCCTGCCCGACGACTTCGACCTCGCGTACTTCCAGTCGGCGCCGGCGGATCAGCGAACGGCGCGGCTCGCGGGTCGCGAGTGGATCCTGCTCGAGGGCCTGCACGCGAAGCACGCGCGGCTCCGCACGCAGCTCCCGGCGATGCGCGCGGGCGCGCTCGTCTACGGTCCGGGCTGGCCGCGGCAGCCGTTCGAGCTCTTGCCCGACACGCTCCTCATCGACGGCGACGCCGAGCGCTGCTCGGTCGTGTTCCGCGCGAGCTTCCCCGTGCGCGAGGACGCGCTCGCGTCGATCTGCGTCGCCGCGGGCGTGCACCTCGCGGGGGAGCCGCCGATCGCCTGGCCAGACGCGCTCTCGCCGAGCGAGGTCGCGCCGCCGAAGGCGCCGAAGCAAGGCGGCGCGCCCGCGCCGCGCACGTGGTCGAGCACGCTCACCTTCGACGACGACCTCCCCGCGGCCGACATCGTGCTCCCGTTCGCCGTGTCCGACGACGACCCCATGAGCCGCCGCGCGCACGCCGAGATCCCCGGCGCGCCGTGGGCGAAGGCGGCCATCGCCGCGACTCCGCTGGCGCGGGCCGCGATCGCGCCCGTGGACGTGCCGACCGACGTGACGCTGCCCCCGCGCTTCAGCGACGCGAGCCCGAGCGTGCCGCCGCCGGCGCCCCCGTCCGCGCCGCCGCCGCCGCCCGCTCCGAAGGCCGGCTCGCCGTGGGCGCCCGAGGGCGCGCCCGCGCCCGCGCCGCCGCCGAA
>DASYCF010000394.1:0-3049 GCA_036500365.1 Byssovorax sp. | reverse complement strand
TCGAGAGCGGGCTGAAGGCCGCGTTCATCGCCCACGCCGAGCGCGGACGCGCCGCCGCCGGGCTGCCGACGAACCCGCTCGACCTCGGCGACGCGGCGCTCGCAGCCGCGATGGACAACGGCGGGTCGCGCGCCGTCGTCGTCGCGTTCTCGGGCGCGTTCCACGGGCGCGGGCTCGGCCCGCTCTCGGCGACGCACTCGAAGCCGATCCACAAGATGGACCTGCCGGCCTTCGACTGGCCGACCGTCCCCTTCCCTGCGAGCCGGTTCCCGCTCGCGCGGTTCGCCGACGAGAACGCGCGCGCGGAGGACGCGTCGATCGCGGCGCTCGAGCGCACGCTCGACGCGCACGCGGGGCGCGTCGCCGCGGTGCTCGTCGAGCCGATCCAGAGCGAGGGCGGCGACCGGCACGCGAGCGGCGCGTTCTTCCGCCGCGCGCAGGCGCTCGCCGCGAAGGCCGGCGCTGCGTTCGTCTTCGACGAGGTGCAGACGGGCGCCGGGGGCACGGGCCGCATGTGGGCGCACGAGCACTTCGATCTCCCGTCGCCGCCGGACGCGGTGTGCTTCGGCAAGAAGATGCAGATGGGCGGCTTCTTCGCGCGCGGATCGCTCTGCATCTCGCAGTTCGGCCGCATGTACCAGACGCGCAACGGCGACCGCGCGCGCGCGCTGCTCGCGGCCGCGACGCTCGAGGCGATCCACGAGGGCGATCTCCTCGCGAGCGTTCGCGACGTCGGCGCCCATTTCCTGCGCGGCCTCGAGGCGCTCGCCGCGCGCTTCCCCGCGCTCGTCTCGGAGGCGCGCGGCAAGGGCCTCTTCCTCGCGTTCGATCTGCCGACGGTCGCCGCGCGCGACGAGCTCTTGAAGCGCGCGATGCAGCGCGGCGTGTTCGCGAGCTACACGGGGACGCGCTCCGTGCGCCTGCGCCCGCACCTCGTCACGACGAGGGCGCACGTCGACGACGCGCTCGCCGTCTTCGCCGCCGTGCTCGAGGACATGGCTTGAGCTACGAGGTCGAGCGCGTCACGTCGAGCGCGGGCGCCGCCTTCGACGCCGCGTGGGGCGCGCTCGATCGGGAGTTTCGACCGCGCGGCGAGATCGAGCGGCGCGAGGTCGTCGAGCGCTGGCTCGCGAGGCCCGGGGGCGTCGCGCGCCTCGGTGATCTCGAGCTCGCGTACCACCTCGTCGCGATCGACGACGGCACGTCCGTCGTCGCCGCGCGCGATCACCACGTCGTCGTCGACCGCGCCGCGCGCGTCGTCGTCGTGTACCTCGCGCACGCGTGGGTCGCGCCCGCGGCGCGGCGGCGCGGCGTCGGGGCACGGCTCCGCGCGGTCGCCGAGCGCGACGGCGAGCAAGCGCGCGCGTCGATCGGCGGCGGCGAGCTCGTGTTGTTCGCCGAGATGGAGCCATGGGAGCCGCGCGACGCGGCGTCGACGGCGCGCCTCGTCGCGTACGGCCGCGCGGGCTTCGCCGCGATCGACCCCGCGCGCGCGCGGTACGCGCAGCCCGATTTTCGAGACCTCGAGGCGCTCGGCGGCGACGCGCGGCCCATCCCGCTGCTCGCGATCGTGCGACGCGTCGGCCACGACGGAGCCCGCGCGATGCCCGCGGACCTCGCCGCGCGCGCCGTGCGCCAGACGTTGGCCGTCTACGAGACGCACTGCCGCGCGCGGGACGTCGCGCCCATCGCCGCGCGCGCCGAGCTGGGGATCGGTCGAGGGCGCGGCGTCGCGCTCGTCGCGCTGCCGCGATCGAGCGACGACCTCGCCTCGCTCGAGGCGCTCTCCGCCGCGCGCGTGTCGCCGCTCTACGACGCTCCGTGATCCGGGTCAGCGAGCGACGCCGCGGAGCGCGCCGCGGCGGCGACGACCGAGCACGCCCGCGAGGGCGAGGCCGAGCGCGACGAGCGGCCCGCCGCCAGGGGCGGGCGCCTCGCCGACGCGGCAGCCGCAGCCCCCGTCTTGGTTCGAGTTGTCGTTCGAGCGCGGCGAGCCGTTGAAGCCCCCCGCGCCGTCCGTCGTCGAGCCTTGGCTGGTCGATGTGGACGCCGACGTGCCCGTGGTCACGAAGGTCGACGTCGAGCTGCCCGCCGTCGCGGTGGTCGACGTGCCGACGGTCGTCGTCGTCGCGGGCGCCCCGCCGCTCCCCGTCGTCGCCGTGGTCGAGGTCGCCGACGCGCCGCCGGTGCCAGGACTGCAGGACTCGCCGGCGCAATAGAGGGCGACGTCGTCCGCGCACGTCTGGTCCCATGCGTCAGTGCAGCACGCGGGGTCGTGCATGCAGACCGCCGTCACGCACGGGTGGCAGCCGTCGGGGAGCGGACCGCCGAGCGCGCAGAGCGTGTGTTCGCACACCGCCCCCGAGCCCGTCGAGCTCGCCGTCGTCGTCGTCGTGGTCGTGGTCGTGCTGGCCGTCGTCGACGTCGTCGACGTCGTGGTCGTGCCGCCTTGGCACGTGCCGAGGTAGCTCGAGATGAACCCGCCCGGCGCGGTCTGCGACGTGACGCGCATGCTCACGCCGTACTGGCGGCAGTTCGCGTCTCCGTACGACGTCGTACCCACGACGAACTGCTGATCTTGCGGCGCGCCCGCCGGCAAGAGCGCCGGTCCGCCGCTGTCGCCCTCGCACGGGCCGCCGATGTGCGTGCTGCCCCCCTCCGAGTACTGAAAGTAGTTCGCCGTGACGTCTTGATCGACGGGCGCGCTCGCGTGCTCGCGCAGCGTGTTGTTCTGGTTGTTCTGCGTCGTGCCGAAGCCGGAGTACTCGACCGTCGTGCCCAGCGTGAGGTTGTCGTTGCCGACCGCGACGGGGATCACCGCCGTGTTCGCGGGCGCGTTGAACTGCAGCATGCAGAAGTCGTCGATTGGAGAGCTGGAGTTCCCGTTGTACGAGTGGTCCCACTGGACCGAGCTCGCGATGACCGCGTACGTCGGCGGAGGCGGGTTGGCGCTGCCGATGTACTGGACTCCCACGTTGTAGTCGCTCGCCATCACGACCGTGGTCGGCTGCGTGCTGTTGCAGCAGTGCGCCGCGGTGAGGACGCTCGC
>DASYCF010000393.1:0-3357 GCA_036500365.1 Byssovorax sp. | reverse complement strand
ATCGTGACATCATGCTCGACGACATGGGCGCGACCTCTCCAGAGATGACCATCCACGAGCTCGCGGAGGCGTCGGGCATCGGGGTGCGGACCATCCGGCAGTACGTGCGGCGAGGTCTCTTGCCGCCGCCGAGGCCGCGCGGGCCGCGGACGCGCTACGGGCGCGAGTACCTCGTGCGGCTGCGCGCCGTCGCGGCGCTGCGGGCGCAGCGCCTCGGCATCGACGACATCGCGCGACGCATCGCGGCGCTGAGCCGCGACGAGATCGAGGCGCTCGCCGGGATGACGCCGCCCGCTGCTCCCGCCCCGCCGCCGCCGCGCCCGCCCGAGCTGCCGGTGCCGCGCGCGCTCGACGGCGGCTTCCTCGGCCCGTACCGCGCCGAGGCCGCGCGCGGCGCCGAGACGTGGGAGCACCTCACGGTGTGCCCCGGCGTCGTGCTCCTCGTGAAGGCGGAGGCCGACAGCGAGAGCTGGCGGGTCGCACGCGAGATTTTGGTGACGTTCCGCGCTGGGTGACCTGACCTGGCATGGCATCGGCGCACTGGCACGCCGCACGCTAGGCTCGGCGGCGTGGACGAGAGGCCGAACCCGCTCGACGCCGTCGGCTTCGACGACGCGGCCTTTTCGCTCGTGCGGGACGAGCCGAAGCTCCGCGCGTGGACGACGCCCGCAGGCGACCCGCTCCTCTTGCACTACCGCGAGGCGCTGCCCGACATCGAGGCGCCGCTGCACGACCTCGCGAAGCTCCGCGCGTTCTACGCCCGCGAGATCGCTCGAAGCGGCGGCGCCGTCATCGACGTCAACACGTTCGTCGTCGAGCGCTGCATCGCGATTCGCCTCTTGCTGCGGGCCGACGTCGCGACCGCGGAGCGTCGCATCGTCGCGTCGCTCACGCTCCCGTTTCGCGTCTCGAGCTACGTGCTGAACCTCCGCTGCGACGCGCGCGCGGGCGCGGACGATCCGCTCTCTCGCGCGCGCGGCACGCTGGCTCAAATCGAGCGCACGCTGCGCCTCGACGCCAGCCTGCGCGCGTTGCCGCGCTTCACGTGGATGCCATGATCTCGATCGCAGCGGCGCGGGGCCGCTCCGAGCTCGCTCGACGTTGCGGGTCCGGCTCTCGGGCACGTAGAGTGAGACGAGATGAATCGAACTTACTCTCTTCGCGCCGCTATCCTCACGGCGCTCGGGGCGTTCGGATCCCTCGGGGTCGCCTCGTGCAGCAACGACATCCCCGGGTGTGACGATCCGCAGGCTCTGTACGCGGGAGTCGGGCACCAGAAGGTGGACTCGGGGTTCTTGCTCTGCGCCGACACCAGCATCGATCGCAGCGCACCCGGTAGCTGCGCGCCCGGCGGCGACTGCGTGACCGACGCGGACTGCACGGCCTCCGACGCGTGCTTCTGCACCGGCGCCACCACGATCCCGCACCCCGTATTGGGCACGGGGGTCTGCGTCACGGCGACGTGTCACAGCGACGCTGACTGCCCCAGCGGGGAGTGCGCCGTCTCGCAGCCGTGCATGGGACAGATCGGCTGCCTCGTCTGCCGAGATCTCTCGAGCGACACCTGCCGCGTCGGCGCCGACTGCGGCAACGACTTCGCCGCGGCGTGCGAGTGGTCCCCAAGCACCTCGCACTTCGCCTGCGTCGACGTACCCACCACGGGCAGGTTGCTTCGCGACGCGGGTCGGGTCGTGTGGACGGGCTACGTCGACCGCGCAGACTGGGCCGCCGGGAGCGCGCGTCCACGGGATGCCGCGTCACCCGAGCTCGGTCGCGCCCTCGCGGAGCACTGGGCTGCCGTCGCTGGCACCGAGCACGCCTCCGTCGCGAGCTTCGCGCAGTTCTCGCTCCAGCTGCTCGCGCTGGGCGCGCCCCCGGAGCTGCTCGTCGCCACGCAGCGCGCCGCGCTCGACGAGATCGGCCACGCGCGCGCGGCGTACGCCATCGCGAGCGCCTTCGCCGGACGGGACCTCGGGCCCGGCCCGGTCGACGCCTGCGGGACAGCGCTCTCGGGCAGCCGCGCGGCGCTGATCGAGATGCTGATCGCCGACGCGTGCGTCTCCGAGCTCGTGAGCGTGACGGAGATGCTCTTCGTCGCGGCCGCCGCCACGGACGCCGCGATCGTCGCGTTCGCGGTGCGCGCTGCGCGTGAGGAGGAGGCGCACGCCGCGCTCGCCTGGCGGGCGCTCCGCTGGGCGCTCGAGGGCGCATCGGGCGATGAGCGCCGCTGCGCGCGCGGGCTGCTCGAGGGTCGCATCGAGAGCCTCGCGCATCCTCCCGCTCCCGCCTTCGAAGCGCCCGAGCACGGCGTGCTCACGTGGGCGGATCTGCGAGAGTCGCGGCGCCAAGCCCTGCGCGACGTCGCCGTGCCCGCCGTCGAAGCCCTGTTCACCGGCCTCGAGGGCGCGCTCGACCCGGCGCTCGTCCGGCAGCCGCGCTTCGTCAACGCGCCGTGACGCGCGCCTCGTCGACGGCCGGGATGGGCTCCTCGACGATCTCGAACCGGCCGAAGTCGTAGGGCAGGTTCGGCGCCTGCTCGACAGGGACGAGGCGCTCGCGCACGCCCTTCTTTCGCAGCTCGATCACGCGGTGGTAGCAGAAGGGGTTGTTGCCGCGCTTGCCGAGCGTCGCGTGCGTCGTCCACGAGCAGCCCGCGCCGCACGTGTCCGCGTAGTAACAAGAGCGGCAGTGGCCCCAGAGCTCGTCGAGGGAGCGCTCGCGCGCGAACTTGAGCGCGTCGGCGTGACGCCAGATCTCCTCGAGCGACAGATCGCGCACGTTGCCGCCCGTGTACGGCGCCGTCGGCAGCGAAGGGCAGCCCTTCACGGTGCCGTCCGACTCGATGCCGATGACGTTGACGCCCGCGACGCAGCCCGCCCAGTGCTCGGGCGCGCCGCCCGGCCGCGAGCGCATGACGAGCTCGTGCGGGCCGAAGTAGCCGAGGTTGTTGCCGCACACGACGTTGAACGGGATCTTGCCGCGCGCGATCGCGTCGGCGTCGTCGCGCAAGGCGTCGAGCTGGATCTTCGCGAGCGTGTCGATGATGGGCACGACGTCCCACGGGTCGACGATCCACGCGGGGTGGTCGGCGGCGCGGCCCATCGCGACGGTGAGCTGCACCTGCCAGCTCTGGATGCCGTGCGCGCGGAGCTCGCGGCTCGTCTCGACGAGCTGGTGCGCGTTGAGCTTGTTGATCTGCGTGTTCGCCGTCACGACGAGCCCGGCCTCGCGCGCGGCGTCGAGGGCGCGGATCGCGGCCATGTGGCTGCCGAGGTTGCCGCGCAGCCGGTCGTGCGCCGAGGCGAGCCCGTCGACCGAGACGCCGAGCGCCGTGAGCCCGGCGTCTTTCAGCGTCTG
>DASYCF010000392.1:0-5181 GCA_036500365.1 Byssovorax sp. | reverse complement strand
GGGTTCGCCGCTGCGCGACGCGCGCGCCATCGCCGTCTTCTACGCGTCCGACGTGCCGAGCCCGGGCCTGTGGTCGGCGAACCACTGGGACTACGCGATCCGTTGGTTCGGCCCGCGTGAGGTGAACTTCGACTACTACCCGAGCTGGATGGGGCAGGATCGCATCGTCGTCATGCAGATGCCGCGCGCGCTCCCGCTGCGTCTTCCGCTGCGTTGATCGCCGCTACTTGCCGAGCTTCGCGATGAACGCGTTGTAGCCCGAGCCCGGCGCCATGTGCGCGCCGTCGCCGAAGTCGATGGTGCCCTTCGACCACCCGGCGACGACGACCTCGTCGAGGGGCGTCGTGGTGATGGTCTGGCCGAGCTGCTTGTTCGCGTCGCCGTAGCCCCGCGCCCACAGCGTGGCCCCGGCGCGATCGAGCTTGGCGACGAAGAGATCGTCGTCGCCGCTCGTGGTGAGCGTGGGGCCGTTCACGAACGCCATCGCGCCCTCGTTCCAGCCGGTGATGGCGACGTCGCCGTCCTTGTCGACGGCGAGCGAGCGGAGGCTCTGCAGGCTCGCGTCGCCGACGTTCAGCGACCAGACGTGCGAACCGCCGGCGCTGAGCTTCGCGACGAAGATGTCCGCGTCACCGCCGGAGGTCAGCGTGCCGCCGCCGAGGTTCACGGTGCCGTAGAACGCGCCGCCGACGTAGACCTCGCCGGTCGGGCTCACGCCGACCGCGTTCGCGTATTGGTCGTTCGCGTCGCCGAACGTGAGCGACCACGCGGCCACGCCGGCGCTGTCGAGCTTCGCGACGAAGCCGTCGAGTCCGCCGGCCGAGGTGTGCGATCCGTCGCCGAAGTTGATCGAGCCGGCGAACTCGCCCGAGATGAGCATGTTGCCGCCGGCGTCCATCGCGATGGACTCGCCGACTTGGGTCGAGGCGTTGCCATAGGTCTTGTTGACGGTCAGCGCGCCGCCCGTCGTGTAGCGACGCAGGAAGACGTTGATGTCGGTGCCGGTGACCAGCGTCCCGAGGACGGCGACATCGCCGCCGCCGCTCGCGATGGGCCGGGGGTCGACCGCGAGGAACACGTTGTTCGAGCTGCCGGTCTCGAAGTCGACGCTCCACGCGACGGAGCCGTCGGCCGGGCTCAGCTTGGCGACGAACCCGCGAGAGTCGCCGGCCGCGGCCATGAAGGTGTTGGGTCCGAGCGTGATCGTCCCCGCGTAGATGCCGGACATCAGCAGGTCGCCGTTCGCGTCGACGCCGAGCCCGGTCGCGTACTGCGCGCCGGCTTGGCCGAATCGCTCCGCCCAGATCGGCGTGCCATCCGGCGCATATTTGACGAGGAACACGTCGTTCTGCCCGCTGGAGATCAGCGCGGGGAGGTTGCCGATCGTCACGCTGCCGGTGAAGAAGCCGCCGAGGTAGACGTTGCCGCTCGCGTCGACGGTGACCGCGCTCGCGCCCGCGTCGGTCTGGTCGCCGTGCAGCTTGCTCCACTCGATGCAGTCGAGCCCGTCGCAGTTCTCGTCCGCGGGGTTCGTGCAGTCTTCGACCGCGGGGACGACCTCGCCGACGCACATCCCCCACGCCGAGCCGTCTTCGGCGCAGGTCTGCGTGCCGTCCGTGCAGAGGCCCTGCGTGTCGGTGCCCGTCGGTCCGTCGTAGCAGCTCCGCATCGCGTCGGGAGGGCACGCCATCATCGCTCCGCCCGCCCCACCGGTGCCCGACGTCGACCCAGCTGGCGCCGAGGTCGAGGACGAGCTCTGCGACGAGGCGTCGCGCGACGACGAGGCATGCGTCGACGACGACGACGACGGCCGCGACGACGACGACGACGACGACGCGCCGCCCGCGCCGCCGCTGCCTTCGTTCGTGTCCTCCGTGAAGTCACCGAGGCCGAGGATCTGGTTGCAGCCCGCGGCGGAGACCGCGGCGAAGAGAAGCGCGTGTCGGGTGCGAAGGAGGCGAGCCATGCGGACGATGATGCCAGGCCAAGGCGCGCGGCGCATCGGGCATGCGTCGATCAGCGCCCCTTCGCGGCGGCGAGGGCGCTCGCGTAGCTCGCGACGGAGAGGTGGGTCAGCGCGATCGCGAGCGCGTCGGCCGCGTCGCTCTTCGGGGGCTTGTCGAGGCGCAGGACCGCGGTCACGAGCATGGCGACCTGCTTCTTGTCGGCGGCGCCGCGGCCGACGACGGTGCGCTTCACCAGGGCGGGCGCGTACTCGTGGATCGCGAGGCCCGCGCGCGCGAACCGCAGCAGCACGACGCCGCGCGCGTGGCCGAGCTTCGCCGCGCTCTGCGCGTCCTTCGCGAAGAAGATGCCCTCGACCGCGACGACGTCGGGCTTGTGGAGCGCGGCGACCTCCTCGAGCGCGAGGTCGATGACGAGGAGGCGATCGGCGAGCGGCGCCTTCTCGTCCGCGTCGATCACGCCGTGCGCGACGTGCGCGATGCGCGTGCCGATGCGATCGAGCACGCCCCAGCCCATGTGCCGCGTGCCGGGATCGATGCCGAGGACGCGCACGCTCAGCAAGCCCCGTGGCCGCGCCGCCGCGGGAAGATCTTGTGCGGGTTCAAGAGCCCGCGCGGATCGAACGCGGCCTTCAGCCTGAGCTGAAGATCGACGAGCGCCGCGCCCTGCTCGAGCTCGAGGTAGTCCGACTTCGACGTGCCGATGCCGTGCTCGCCCGTGAGCGTGCCGCCGAGCGCGACGACCTTGCGGAACAGGCGATCCAGGCCCTCGGCCACGCGCGGCACGAGCGCGGGATCGTCCCACAGGAAGTTCACGTGGAGGTTCCCGTCGCCCGCGTGGCCGTAGGTGAGCATGCGCACGCCGGTCGCGGCGCTGATCGCGTCGACCTCGCGCAAGAGCTCGACGATGCGCGTGCGCGGCACGACGACGTCCTCGGAGATCTTGTGCTTCGCCATCGCGCGCGTCGCGGGCGAGAGCTTGCGGCGGCCCTCCCACAGGCGATCGCGCTGCGCGGCGTCTTGCGCGGCGAGCACGTCGATCGCGCCGGCCTCGTCGCACGCGGCGCCGAGGCGCTGGAGATCGCGCTCGCAGTCGCTCTCCTCGCCGTCGACCTCGACGATCAGCATCGCGTTCGCGCGCGCGTCGACGTCGAGCCCGTGCGCGCGCACCGCGTCGAGCGTCGATCGATCGAGGAGCTCGAGGCAGCGCGGTGTGAGGCCCGCGGCGATGATCGCGCTCGTCGCGTTGCCGGCGCCCTCGACGTCCGAGAAGAGGGCGAGCAGCGTCGCGACGGCGGGCGGCTTCGGCACGAGGCGGAGCGTCGCCTCGGTCGTGACGGCGAGCGTGCCCTCGCTCCCGACGAGCAGCGCCGTGACGTCGTAGCCGGTGACGCCCTTCTTCGTGCGGCGGCCGGTGAAGAGGCGCGTCCCGTCGATCAGCGCGACCTCGAGGCCGAGCACGTACTCGCGCGTGACGCCGTACTTGAACGCGCGCGGCCCGCCCGCGTTCTCGCCGACGTTGCCGCCGATCGCGCACACCTTCAGCGAGTTCGGATCCGGCGGATAAAAGAGGCCCTCGGCCTCGACCGCGGCGTGGAGATCGGCGAGCACGACGCCCGGCTCGACGACGCACGTGAGCTCGGCCTTGTCGATGTGCTTGATCGACGCCATGCGCTCGGTCGCGAGCACGACGCCGCCGGCGACGGGGACGGCGCCGCCCGACTTGCCCGAGCCGGCCGCGCGCGGCGTGATCGGCACGCCCGCCTCGCTCGCGCAGGCGAGCGCCCGCCGCACGTCCTCGGCGCTCGACGCGAACGCGACGACGTCGGGCTGCACCGGCGCTTGATCCGACTCGTCGGACGCGTAGCTCGCGAGCGCGGCCTCGTCGGCGCGGACCTTCGACGGACCGAGCGCGGCGTCGAGCCGGCGCTTCACGTCGTCGATCGCGGCGGCGGACGGCCTCGGGTACGGCGCGCGCGGCAGCACGCTCGATGTTGTAGTACGAAACGAGCCGCGCGACGCACATGCAGAAGCCGCCCGTGATCCCGACGCTATTCTCCATCCTGCTCGCGGCGATCGGGCTCTCGATGTTCTTTCACCTGGGCCTGCGCGTGCGCGTGCTCGGCGCGTTCGCGGCCGAGGGCGCGTCGCCTCCGCCGACCGCGGCGCTCGCGCTCTCGAGTTGGCTCCAGCCGGCGGCCTGCGGCGTGGCGCTCGCGATCGCGGGCCTCGGCCAGCTCCTCCGCCGGAGGTCGCGGAAGCAGTGGGCGCTCGGCGCGGCGATCACGCTCGTCGGCGCCGCGTTCTCGTTCGCCGTCGTCGCGGCGCTCGCGCCGATCTTCCGGCCGGGCTGACCGGCAGGGGCGACGCGATTGCGCCTCCGGGTGCGCGCCGCTACGATCTAGTCATGCCCCCGGTTCTTCGACGAATGATCTGGGCAGCTGCACTCGGGGGGGAGCGACCTGCCTTGCGGCGTTGCTGCTCGTCGACTGCCGCGCGGACAAGACCGCGGCCGCGTGACGAGCCCCTCGGTCAGACCGTGCAGCCGATCCTCGCCGCGGGAGTCTTCGGTAAAGCCTGCCAGGCCGACGACACCTGCGGCACGAACGGGCGATGCGACCCCGTCGACGCGGTGTGCATCTGCAAGCCGCTCTTCACCGCGTGTGCTGACGGCTGCGTCGACCTGGCGGGAGACGCCGCGCACTGCGGGGGTTGCCAGGTCGCGTGCCGTCCGGCGCTCGTCTGCGACCACGGCAACTGCGCCGCGTCGGTCACCGAGCTACCACCCGTGCGCGTAGCCGTCGGCGAGGCGTGCACTGCGGGCGAGAACCTCACGGCCGGCAGCTCGTGCGTCGCGGGCGTCACCACCTGCAACGCCGGAAAGACGGCGTGCAACCAGGGCTGCGCCGACTTCAAGACCGATTGGACGAGCTGCGGCTCGTGTGGGGCCGTGTGCCCAGGGGACTGCGTCAACGGCGTCTGCTCGTGGAGGACGCAGGGCGCGCGCGGCGCCGTGGCCCAGCGCCCGGGCTCGGTCACGCCGGGCTCTACGCCGTCGGCGACGGCGCGACCAAGGTCCACGTCGTAACCACGTTCGATACGGTCGCCGCGCGATCCTTCGCGCTGCTCGCGTACGACAAGAGCGTCGTTTCGACATTTACTCGCTACCAGGCCTGGCTCGCCGTCGTCGACATCACGGACATCGTGAACCCATCCG
>DASYCF010000391.1:0-3882 GCA_036500365.1 Byssovorax sp. | reverse complement strand
GCCGCCTCCGCCCGTCGCGCTCCCTCCGCTCGAGCTCGCGCCGCCTGCGTTCATCCCGCCGGTGCCCGTCGTGCCCGTCGTGCCCGTCGTCGCAGTCGAGGTCGTCGCGCTCGACGTCGGGCCGGTGCTCGTCGACCCCGGACCGGCCGTCGCGCTCGAGCCGTGCGACGCGCTACTCGTGGCCGCCTCGCCGCCTGCGCCGTCCGCGCCCCCGTCGCCCGACGACGAGCCACACGCCGGCGCGCCGAGGACGAGGAGCGCGGCGATTACGAGCGTGCGCGTCTTCATCGCGCTTTCGTCTCACGGCCTCGCTCGGGCGGCAAACCGGAGCGGTCGCGGTCAGCCCGCGGGCGCGTGCGCGAGCGCGTCGGGCTTCATCAGGAAGAGCATCGACAGGAGCGCGACCTCGCTGCGCGCGCGCCACTCGTAGTGATCGAAGTAGCCGACGAGCGCCTGCTTGTTCCCGCCCGACCATTGCACCGCCATCTGCACCTGGCCGAAGTCGTTGGCCACGGCGGAGGCTTGCACGGGGGCGCGGCTGCGCCGCGTGCGCATGTCGACCATCTCCTCCCGGGCGACGCCGAGGGTCGCAGCCTGCGTGACGATCCGGTGCTTCGCGTCGAAGTGCGCGCCGGCGGGGGCGCGCGGTCCGGTGATGACGCCGTCGAGGTCGACGGCGACGAGCGTCTGCCCCGTGGGCGACTGGATCTGGCGGCCGACGATCTTCGCGATCGGAGCGCCCTTGCCGAGGACGGTGCCGTCGGCCAGCACTTCCATGACCACCTGCTTGCCTTCGAGATCGAGCGTGTACCGGATCGGGATGATCCAGAGGCCGAAGCCTTGCTCGGTCGGGACGTCGGCAGGGACGTCGACGGAGTTCGAGCAGGCGACGAGCGGCATCGCAGAGACGAGGCCGGCGAACAAGAGAGCGCGCATGGCCGGAGGCTAACCCAGGAGCCCTGGCGCCGTACGATCGGTCGATCGCCCGAGCAGCAATGCGGCGCGGCGTGCGCGTGGTAGCGTCCCGCAGATGAGGCGCGAGGCGACGACGGCGCTCGGTGAAATGACGACGGAGGCGGTCTCCGCGCTGGTCCGCGGCGGGCCGGTCGCGATCGTGCTGCCCGTCGGGTCCGTCGAGCCGCACGGCCCACACCTGCCGCTCGCGACCGACTCGATCCTCTCCGAGCGCGCCGCGCACCTCGCGGTCGAGCGCCTCGCCGCGTCCGGCGCGACCGCGCTCGTCGCGCCGACGATCCCGTACGGCGTGACCGACTTCGCCGCCGGGTTCGCGGGCGCCATCTCGATCGACGCTGCGTCGCTGATTGCCTATCTCCGCGCCGTCGTGACTGGCTACCTCGCGGCGAGCTTCTGCCACGTGTGCGTCGTGTCGAACCACCTCGAGCCCGCGCACGACGCGGCGGTGCGCGCGTCGATCGAGGGCCTGCCGCGCGGGCGCGCGTCGGTCGCGAGCCCGCTGACGCGGCGCTGGGCGCGCGCGCTCTCCGCCGAGTTCAAGAGCGGCGCGTGCCACGCTGGTCGCTACGAGACGTCGCTCGTCCTGGCCGCGCGCCCCGATCTCGTGTCCGACGAAGCGTCGCGGCTGCCGCCCCTCGACGCGAGCCTGTCCGACGGCATCCGCCGCGGCGTCACGCGCTTCGCCGATCTCGGCATGGCGCGCGCGTACACCGGCGCTCCCGCCGAGGCGACGGCCGAAGAGGGCAGGGAGCTCTACGAGAAGCTCGCCGAGATGGTCGCGACCGAGACGCTCGAAGGGCTCGCGTCGATCGCGACCAGCTGACTACTGGCAGGCGCCGATGTCGCAGCTCGGCGTCCGGGCCGCGCCGCGCTGATCCGTCGCGGGGCAGCTCGCGCCCGCGCCGATCGCCGGGCTGCCCGCGCCCGGCGCCATCGTCTGCGTCGTGCCGCCGTTGTCCATCAACGGGCCGAGGAGGGGATCGGCGAACGTGATCCCGGCGACGCAGGGCGTATCCGCCTGACCGCTCGACTCCGTGGCAGGAAACTGGATGTCGTGATCGCCGCCGGCGAACGCGTCGGTGCAGCTCACGGGGTTGTAGGCGTTGCCCGCGGTGTTGCCGGCGATGATCGAGTCGAACAGCATGAGGCCCGTCGCGCCGATCACGCCCCCGCCGAACGAGTCGGGGTGGTCCGCGTGGTTGCCGGCGATCGTCACGCTCTGCAGCGTGCCGGGGACGCCGTTCATGTCGAGCCCGCCGCCGAGGCTGTTCAGCGCGACGTTGTTCGCGACCGTCACGTTGGTGAGCGTCGTCGGGCAGTTGTAGACGAACATGCCGCCCGCGCCTCGGCCCGCGGTGTTCCCGGCGATCGAGCTGTTCGACATCGCGAGCGGCATGGCGCCGACCGTGTCCGTCTGGACATAGAGCCCCCCGCCGAGTCCGCCGCTCGGGTCCTCTGCCGTGTTGCCCTCGAACGAGCTGAGATCGATCACGGTCGACTCGCCAGGATAGCCATAGCGATAGACGCCGCCCGCCTCGTTCTTCGCGCGGTTCGCGCTCACGACGACCCCGCACAGCGTGAAGACCTTGCCGTGATCGGCGTTCTGCCCGTCGAGGTACATCGCGCCGCCGTTCTGATCGGTGGCCGAGTTGCCGCTGAACGTGCTGTTGACGATCGTGAGGTTCGAGCGCAGGTTCCCTACCGCGCCGCCGCTCGCCGCGCTGTTGCCCGTGAACGTCGAGTCGACGATCACCGTGTCTCCGCCGTACGAATAGATCGCGCCGCCGGCGACGTCGGCGCCTGCGTCGGTCGCGTGGTCGTTCGAGAACGACGCGTGGATCACGGTCAGCGTGCCGTTCGACTGCCGGTAGATCGCGGCGCCCGAGTTCGCGTCGCTCGGGCCGTCGCCGCGCGCGCCGTCGACCATCGCGTCGTTCAGGGCGATGTTCTGCACGGTGAAGTCGCCGTCGCCCTGCGTGAGGAAGATGCGGTTCGCGCCGCCCGCGCTCAGCGTGACCGTGTTTCCGCCGTCGATGACCGTCGTCGCCGCGACGGTCTTCGCGCTCGTGATCGGGATCGTCGCCGAAGCGCCGCAGTCGAACGTGATCACGCCGCCCGCCGCGATCGCCGCGTCGAGCAGCGCCTCGGTGCACGTGCCGTCGCCGGTGCCGACGACCGTCGTGGGGTTCGACACGTCGGCGGCCGTCGCCGGGACGTCGCACGTCGTCGACGGCGGCGGGATCGAGCCGCCCGCGCCGGTCGACGCGTTCGACCCGCCGCCCGCGCCCTCGGCGACCGTCCCCGAGCTCGCGCCGCCGCCAGCGCCCGGCGTCGCGGAGTCTCCGCTGCAGGCGACGAGGGACAGCGACACGGCAGCCAGCGAGATCAGGAGCGCGCGCATGCTCGGATGGTATCCGCCCCGCGGCGCCTGCGTGAGCTTCTCGAGACGCTCGGCCGCCGCGCGACTATCGTGCACGCTGCCATGACGACGACCTACAACGACAAGGCCGAGCTCGACGCGCGCTACACGTCGACGCTCGTGCAGATGATGCAGAGCCAGGCGTACCGCGAGCTCGCGGCCGCGCAGATGTTCGGCTTCGGCCTCCAGTTCGTGCCCGAGCTCAAGTGGCTCAAGTTCATGACGTGGCACATCCGCGAGGAGATGGAGCACTACGAGGACGTCTGCAAGATGTACCTCGCCTTCACGGGCGAGAGCGTCGAGCCGACGGTGAACGAGCGCCTCGGGAAGAAGCCCATCGACTTTGCCGCGAGCTGGTACGAGCTCGCGATGGCGCAGTTCCTCTACGACCGCGGCGGCTTCTGGCAGCTCCAAGAGTACGACCAGTGCGCGTACGTGCCGTACCGCGAGATCATCACGAAGATCCTAAAAGAGGAGGCCGGCCACCA
>DASYCF010000390.1:0-1573 GCA_036500365.1 Byssovorax sp. | reverse complement strand
AGCTCGCGCCGCGTGAGGTCGTCGAGCGTCGCCCGGGCGGCGGCGCGATCACGCGCGGCGTCGGCGTGCGCGCCGCACGGGCCGAGCAGCGCGGCGACGGCGCCCGGCCACGCGGCGCCGCCGAACACGCTCGCGGCGCGGAGGGCGCGGCGCGCGGCTGCGTCGAGGCCCTCGATGCGCGCCTCGACCATCGCGAGCACCGTGCTCGGGAGCTCGCGCGCGCCCTCGGCGACGGCGCGCAGGAGCTCCTCGAGGTAGAACGCGTTGCCCGCGGCGAGGTCGACGACGTGCGCGACCGCCTCGGCCGAGACGCGATCGCCGAGCACCGCGCGCGCGAGCTCCTCGCCGGCGCGGCGCGCGAGGGGACCGAGGCGCACCTCCTGCACGTGGCGCTCGGCCCACAGCTTGGGGAAGACGTCGTGCACCTCGGGCCGCGCGAGCGCGACGACGAACAGCGGCCGATCGTGGAGCTCCGCGAGCGCGGCGTCGACGAACGCGACCGACGGCGCGTCGCCCGCGTGCATGTCCTCGAGCACGATCACGAGCGGGCGACGCGCCTCGCCGCGCGTCCAGTCGGTGAACGCGTTGCGCATCTCGTCGGCCATGACGCGCCGGTCGCGGCGCGCGGTCGCGAGCGGGAGGTAGCCGTCATCGGGGAACGGCACGCGCGCGAGCTCGCCGAGGAAGCAGGTGACGCGCTCGCGCTCGGCGGCCTCGACGCTCGCCGCCACGCGGGCGCGGACCCGCTCGCGAGCGCCCTCGATCGGCGCTCCGTCGAGCACGCCGAGCGCGCGGCGGATCATCGGCGCGACGAGCCCGAACGCCGCCGTCGCCTGGAGGGCGTCCGCGCGCGCGAGCCACACCGCGGGCGGGTCACGGCGCTGCGTGAGCCGCCGCACGAGCTCCTGGCGCAGGCGACTCTTGCCGAGCCCGGGCGCGCCGACGACCAGCGCGGCGCGGGGCGACGACTCGGACTCGGCCTCGTCGAAGAGACCCTCGAGCGTCGCGAGCTCGCGATCGCGGCCGACGTAGGGCGTGGGCCTGCCGAGGAGCGCGCGCGCCTGCCCGCGGACGTCGTGCTCGGCGACGAGCACCTGCCCCGCGGCGTCGCGCTCGACGTGAAAGCCGACCTCGACGAGCGCGGCGGCGACGGCGTCGAGCCGGACGCGGCCGCCCGGCAGCGCGAGGAGGGCCACGCCGCGGTCGACGACGTCGCCGACGGGGACACGCCGCCCGGTCTCGGCGCGACCGGCGACGAGCGCGACGGCGCCGCCGGGCAAGAGCGCAGACAGCGCGAGCGCGGCGCGGGCGGCGCGCGCGGCTTGGTCCGTCGCGGCGCCGCCAGGCTCGAGCGTGACGAGGAGCGCGCCGTCGGCCAGCACGTCGACGCGCGCGCCGAACCCCGCGAGCGCCGCTTGCAGCGCCGGCGTCGCGGCGCGCGTCACCTGCTCTGCGCCCGCGTCGCCGAGCGCGCGCGCTTCGGCCCTCGCCAGCACGAGGCAGACCACGCGGCGCTCGCCCGTGCCGAGCGACGTCGGCCCCAGCGAGATCGGCCCGAGCGAGATCGTCGCGG
>DASYCF010000389.1:0-4169 GCA_036500365.1 Byssovorax sp. | reverse complement strand
GCGAGCCGGCTCGGCCGCATCGGCACCGCCGCGCCCGGCGCCACGGCGCCCGCGCTCGTGCGGACGGTGCGCGGCGTCGAGATCGCGCTCCTCGGCTACTACGAGGTCGACTGGAAGCAGGCCTATCGCGAGGTCGAGGCGCAGAAGCAGGCCGGCCGCGTCGTCGTCGTCTTCAACCACTGGGGCATGGAAGACCTCGTGTCGCCGACGGGCGCGCAGCGCTCGTTCGCGCACGGCCTCGTCGACGCGGGCGCCGATCTCGTCGTCGGCGCGCACGCGCACGTCGTGCAGCCCGAGGAGACGTATCGAGGCAAGCTCATCGCCTACGGCCTCGGAGACTTCGTCTTCAACGGCACCGCCTGCCAGCCGAAGCGCAGCGTCGGCGCGGTGCTCGAGGTCGACCTGACGAAAGAAGGCGTCGCCGCCCACGCGACGCGCAGGGTCCACCTCGACGCGCGAGGCGCCCCGCACTTCATGGCCCCGGACGAGGCCGAACCGACGTCGACCGGCTGCCGTTGAACGCTCACCGATTCCGTGAATCGAATAGCGTCGGACTGGCTCGCTTCAAGGCTCGAGCGCCAGACACGAACGCCTCAACGCGCCGATTCGAACGCCGACTTGCACGAGGTGACCGGGTCCATGGGGCCACCCGGTAAGACCCCACATTCTTGAGCCGGCGGCACGTGCGCGACGTCGCAAACCTCGACCTCCACCGGCGTGATGCCGGAGCATTCGGACTGTTCGCACACGCAGAACCCCTGTCCGTTGCCGCAACAGTGGCCGCCGTGCGCGAAACACGACGACAGATTGCCAGTTGACTCGTAACCACACGTGCAGAAGGCGCCCTCCATCTTGCACGCCCAGGGCTCACAGTCGCAGATGTCATTCCCTCGTGACCGATTGGAGTCGAGTTTGGCGCAGCACGAGACGGCGGAAGCCGCGAGGCTCTGCACGTTGCAGTCGCTCACGGCCGAGGAGCCGTCCGGGAGCTGCTCGTCCCCATGAACGCAGTAGCAGCGGGGGACGCCGTCGTAGACGCTCGTACCGCAGCGCGTTTCGCCGCCGTCGCCCGTCGTCGGCTCAGTCGTCGTCGGATCGCTCGAGGAGTCGCAGCCCCCGATCACGACGAGCAGCGCCAGGGTCGCACCACAAAATCGACGGAACATGTCGGCGCCCCTAGCTCGCACCCTGCTGCCTGTCAACGGTGCCCCCGGCCGCTCGCCGAGAACCGCCGAGCCGATGTCCCCTGAGGATCTCGTGCGCTCCTGCTCAACCAAGTCTCGACGTGAAATCGCCGCGAGCCCACGGGAGGCGTCGGACCTCGCAATCAGCGAGGCGTTTCGAAGAGCGCGTTGAGCTCGTCGAACGGCGCTGCGTCGGCGAGGCCCTCGAAGGAGCCGCGCTCGGAGAGCGCGCGGGCGGCGCGCATGAACGCGCCCCAGGCGACGCGCGCGAGCGACGAGCCGACGGAGACACGCCGGACGCCGAGGTCACCGAGCCGCGCGACCGAGAGCTCGGGGCTCGGCGTCGACACGAGCACGTTGACCGGCTTCGGCGCGACGGCGCGCACGAGCTCGGCGATGGCCGACGCCGTTCGAATGCCGGGCGCGAAGAGGCAATCGGCGCCTGCGTCTGCGTATGCGACGAGCCGCTCGATCGCGACCTTCTGCGGGTTCGCGACGCCGACGAGCGCGGCCTCGCAGCGCGCCGTCAGCACGACGCCGGCGCCCGTCGCGTCGATCGCCGCGCGCGCTGCCTTCAGCCGATCGAGCGCCTCCGCGACGTCGTAGAGCGGCCGCGCCGGGTCGCCCGTCGCGTCCTCGATCGAGAGCCCGGCGACGCCGGTCGCGACGCAAGCGGCGACGTTGACGCCGACGCCCTCTGCGTCGCTCGCGTAACCGGACTGGAAGTCGGCGTTGACGGGGACGCGCGTCGCCTCGGCGAGCTCGCGGACGTGCGCGAGCACCGCGTCGCACGGCACGGCGTCCACCGCGTCGGGCCGCCCGCGCGCGAACGCCATGCCCGCGGACGTCGACGCGAGCGCCGAGAAGCCGAGGCGCTCGAGGAACACGGCGGAGCCGACGTCCCACGGGTTCGGGATGACGAAGCAGCCGGACGCGTGCAGCGCCCGGAACCGCGCGATCTTCTCGCCGTACGACATGCGCGCATCCTACGCCAGTCGCGCGGCCGGGGTCAGAGCCCGAGCTTCTTCCGTGCGGCGTCGAGGCGCTGCTGGTCGGCCGGCTCGAGCTTGTCGTGGGCCTTGTCGAGGTGGGCGCCGAAGTAGCCCGCGAACCAGCGCGCCGGCGACGTCTTCGGGTCCTTCTCGCGCGCCGCGGCGAACGGCTTCCAGCACTGCGCGAGGATGCGCGCGCGCTGCTCGTCGTCGGTGGACATGTCGCCGCAGAGCTTCAGGCCCTTCGCGCAGCCGTCGGCGCAGCTCGGCGACTCGCCGCACCCCGTGTAGAGGATGCGCGCGCGGAGCGCCGCGTCGTCCGTCGACGCCGCCGCCTCGGCCGTGTGCAGCGCGGCGCGCGCGTCGTCCTCGCTGACCTTGTGGCACGACGCTACCGCGAGCCCGAAAAACGACGCGCACACCACCGTCGCGAACAGCCTCATGCCGCGAGACTACGCCACGCGGTGCGCGGCCGCGCGCTTGCGGTTACATTGGCGCGCATGACCGAGAGCCGAACGTACCGCGCGCCCTTCGCCCCCGGCGGCGAGAGCGCAGTCGACGCCGCGATCTGCGAGAGGCTCCTCTCGGTCGCGCTCGCGAACGGCGGCGACTACGCCGACCTCTTCTTCGAGTACCGCGCGGGCGGCGGCCTCAGCTACGACGAGGGCATCCTCAAGGCGGCCTCGCGCGGCGTGTCGATGGGCGTCGGCGTTCGCGTCCTCCGCGGCGACGCGACGGGGTACGCGTACACCGAGGACCTCACGTGGGAGTCGATGAAGCGCGCCGCCGAGACCGCCGCGCAGATCGCCTCGGCCGCGCGCGGCGCCCACGCGGTGAAGCTCGAGCCGCGCGTGATCGCGCGCCGCTACGAGCTCCCGGCCGTCTCGATCGACGCGCCCGGCAAGGACAAGCGCGCCCTCCTCGAGCGGGCGAGCGCCGCCGCTCTCGCCGCCGGTCCCGAGATCGTGAAGGCCGAGGTGGGCTTTGCCGAGGAGCTGCGCGAGATCCTCATCGCCACGAGCGACGGCATCTGGCTCCACGACGTGCAGCCAATGCTCCGCTTCACCGTGCGCGCCATCGCCGAGAAGAACGGCAAGCGGCAAGAGGGCTCGAGCGGCGGCGGCGGGCGCATGACGCTCGGCTATTTCGACGACAAGTCCCCCGAGTGGCACGCGAAGGAGGCCGCGCGCCAGGCCACCGTGATGCTCGACGCGCGCGAGGCGCCCGCCGGCGAGATGAACGTCGTCCTCGGCCCGGGCGACAGCGGCATCTTGCTGCACGAGGCGGTCGGCCACGGCCTCGAGGCCGACTTCAACCGCAAGGGCACGAGCAACTACGCGGGGCAGATCGGCAACGACGTCGCCAGCAGCCTGTGCACCGTGGTCGACGACGCGACGCTGCTGCAGTCGCGCGGCACCGTGAACGTCGACGACGAGGGCAACGAGCCCGAGCGCAGCGTCCTCATCGAGAACGGCAAGCTCAAGGGCTACATGCACGACCGCATCAGCGCGAAGCACTACGGCATCCAGCCCACGGGCAACGGCCGACGCGAGAGCTTCGCCGCCGCGCCGCTCCCGCGCATGACGAACACCATCCTGCTCGCCGGCCCGCACGACCCGGACGAGATCGTGAAGAGCGTGAAGAAGGGCGTCTACGCGAAGCGCTTCGGCGGCGGCCAGGTCGACATCTCGAACGGCGACTTCGTGTTCAGCCTCACCGAGGGCTACCTCATCGAGGACGGCAAGCTCACCGCGCCGCTCAAGGGCGTGAACCTCATCGGCAACGGCCCGGACGTGCTCCGCAAGGTGACGATGCTCGGCGACGATCTGCAGACGAGCGACGGCATCTGGACGTGCGGCAAAGACGGCCAGAGCGTGCCCGTCGGCGTGGGCTGTCCGACCATCAAGATCGATCAGATCACCGTCGGCGGCACGCGGATCGGTAGACGCGCCTCAGGCAGGCTCGACGGACATGACGCTGACGCGCGTGCCGG
>DASYCF010000388.1:0-4267 GCA_036500365.1 Byssovorax sp. | reverse complement strand
CGCTGGTCGCGCTCGCGGCGGCGCTCGCCGCGCACCGCACGCCGCACGCGCGCGCCGCGGGTCGCCTCCGCGGTCCGGGCCGATGGCTCCCGCTCGCGACGACCGACGCGTTCGCGCGCCGACCGGCCGCGCCCGGCTCGTGGCTCGACGTGTCGTCGATCGCCGGCAAGGCGCTGCTCGTCGCGTCGCTCGCCGGGCTCAGCGCACTGGTCACGCTCGTCGCCGAGGTCTCGACGCTGCGCGCGGAGCTCCTCGCGCTCGACGGCGTGGCGCTGCTCGCCGTGTTCGCCACCGGCCGCGCGCGGGAGCTCCCGCCCGACCCCGCCGTCGCCGCGGCGCCGCTCCTCGCCCGCGTCGCGAAGGAGCTCCAGCGCGCGCTCGGCAAGAAGCGCCCGGCCCGGCTCGTCGCGCGGATCCGCGTGCCCGACGGCGCCGCCGCGCCCGACGAGCTGCGCCTCGCGGCGCGCCCGCTCCACGCCGTGCAAGGCCTCGTCGCGGTGGAGATCGGCTACGTGTTCGTGCACGGCGCCGGCGGCTCGATCGCGCTGCCCGAGCTGCTCGTGCGCTTCGACGAGGGCTCCGCCTGCGCGAGGGAGCTCGAGCGCGTCGCGTCCGCCGCGCGCGCGAGCCGCGGGCGCAAGCCGGGCGAGCGGGTGCTCGCGTTCCGCCCGCGGCTGCCGACCGTGGGGATGACGGCGCGGCTCGCCGCGCGGTTGCTCGGCCTCGTCGCGACCGAACCACCCGCCTCCCGAGCCGCGATCCGCCGCGCCGCCTGAGATCGCACCCTCACTTTTCGCGAGCCGTCTCGCGGCTCCGAGGCACCTCCTCCAGCGCGTTCACGCGGGTGCGTGCTCCGAGAAGTTGGCGGCGCGCGCCGTCTCTGGCACGAACGCACGCATGAAGACGATCGCCCTCTGCTCGACCTTCGGTGCCGCTCTGGTGGCGACCGTCCTCGGCGCGTCCGAGGCGCGCGCGTGGGGCCTGCACGCCGGCAACACGATCGGCGCCGGCGACAACTTCGTCTACGGCGAGGCCGGCTGGCCGGGCATCGGCGTCGGCTTCGCGCACGGCTTCAGCGATCGCCTCGAGATCGGCGGCCGCTTCGACTTCAACTACGCCTTCGAGAGCGCGACCCTCGACGACGTGGACCACCACCCGATCGGCGTCGATCTCGCGGCGACGATTCGCTACACGCTCCTGCGCGGCGAGAAGGTGAGCGCCGAGCTCCACGTCCTCCCCGGGCTCCGCTTCGACTCGTTCAGCCCGTTCGTCTTCTTCGGGCTTCAGTTCCCGATCGGCGGTGAGCTCGGCATCCACCTCTCGCGCGAGGCCACGCTGTCGCTCGGCGCCGACGTCGGCCTGTTCGCCGACTTCACGAACCACGGGTACTTCGCGGTGTCGCCGGTCGCCGGCCCCGGCTTCGAGTACCACCTCAACGAGCACATGACGATCGGCGCGGTCACGCGGTTCGGCGTGGCCGAGCTCGCGGCGCCTGCGTTCATCCGTGCGGGCGGCTTCGCGTTCCGCGCGCAGGGCTTCTTCGGCTACCGGCTGTAGCGGGTCGGTCAGTTTCCAGAATTCTGCGTTTCGTGTATTCCGATCGGACCCCGGCGCCCCTCGCCGGAAAGGCATCGAGCGTAGGCCGCTCGATCCAGGAGAACGCATGCGGATTTCAAAGACCCTCTGCGCTTCACTCCTCGGCCTCGCGACCGCGCTCGTCGGCGGTGAGGCCCTCGCGCAGGAACACTGGTCTCTCCTCGGCGGTGACACCGTGAGGCGGGGCAACGACATGATCTACGGCGAGCTCGGCTGGCCGGACGTCGGCTTCGGCTGGGCGCACGGCGTCGGCGACAAGGTCGACATCGGCCTGCGCCTCGGGCTCATCTACGGCGTCGAGTACCGCACGTACACGGACTTCGGCGTCGACCTGAAGGTGCCGATCCGCATCCAGGTCGCGCGCACGGGCAAGGTCAGCGCGCTCATCCACATCGATCCGGGCGTGAAGGTCTACACGGGCGGTCGCATCGACGGCAACGCGCTCTTCGGCCCCGAGTTTCCGATCGGCGTGCAGATCGGCATCCACATCACGCCCGAGTTCCAGGTCGACATCGGCATGGACGTGAACATGTTCCTCGCCGTCACCGCCGACCGAGCGATCAACCCGGTCTTCGCCATCGCGCCGCTGTTCGGCCCGGGCGTCGAGTACCACGTCGATCACAGCCTCGGCATCGGCCTCAACACGCGCTTCGGTCCGAGCATCTTCGCCGACGGCGCGAACTGCAATTTCGGCGGCTTCAACGTGTGCGGCGGCCTCGGGAACGTGGACTTCGGCTTCCTGTTCCAGGCCGACATCATGTACCACTTCTGACGATCACGGCGGCGCGGCGCCCGGCGTGCGCCCGTCGTAGCCCGCGAGGATCTGGGCGACGAGCTTGTCGCCCACCTCGTGGTAGCCGCGGAACGTGAGGTGGATGCCGTCCTTCGCCGCGCGCGGCGGCGTCTCGCCGCGCCAGGCGTCGATGGAGCCCTTGCCGCCCATCACCGCGTACGTGTCGAAGAAGGCGCAGCCGTTCGCGGCCGCTCCGTCTCGCAGCGCGTCGCGCACGAGCGGCGTGCGCTCCTCCGCGTCGGCGCGGTCGGTCGGCGCGAGCACGAGGCAGTCGACGTCGGCGACGACGCGGCGGATGCGCGCCATCACCTTCGTGAGGTGCGCCGCGTAGGCGGCCGGCTTCACGTTCACGTCGCCCGCCTCGTTCGTGCCGAACTCGAGCACGACGAGGGACGGCGCGCGCCGCGCGAGCTCGGCGGCGAAGCTCGACTCCTCCCACGCGAGCGGCGTCGCCATGCGCGCGCCGTTGATCGCGAGCGTGTCGAGCACCACCCCCGGCTGCGCCGCCGCATCGGCCTCGACGACGACGCCGCAGAGCTCCGGGTGTCCGCCCGCCGGCGTGACGCCGATCTGCGCCCCGGCGCCCGTGGTCGTGAAGCCGACGTGCCGCACCTTGTGGAGCTCGTCGGCGTTCTTCGCGCGGAGCAGCGTGCGCGCGCCGCCCGTCGCCGTGACCGCGAGCCCGTCGTCGCGGCCGAAGAGCTTGTAGCAGAGGTCCCACGACACCTTGCCCGTGAGCGCCGGATCGTCGAGCGCGACGACCGCGTGCGCGGCGCCGTCCTCGGAGCTCCACAGCATCCCGCCGAGGCCGAAGACGCCGTCGCCCGTCTTCAGGATGGTCGACGGTCCGCGCGGGTTGCTCTTCCACTTGCCCTCGACCGTCATCTTCACGCCCTCGTGGCGATACGCGCGGTAGCCGAGGTGCACGAAGCCGGGGCCGCCGTCGCCGAAGCGCTTCTGCAGCGCGGTCCGCAGGCGCCCGCTCCAGAAGTCGCTCGCGCCGTGCGAGTCGCCGAGCCACTCGACGCGCACGTGCTCGGCGCGCGTCTTCTGCTCGAGGCCGCGGAGGGCCGCGTAGAAATGCCCGAGCTCGCCCGTCACCGCGATCGGCGCTTCGGCGGCGGCGTCCACGCCCGCGTCGACCACCACGAGCGCGCTCGCGCTCGCTCGGGCGCTCGGCGCGAGCTCGACGACGGGCGCCGCCGAGGCGACGGGCGCGCGCGGCGGAGCGTCGTTCGCGGTCGAGCACGTCACCGCCACGAGGCCGAGCGCGAGCGCGAGCGCCACGACGACCGCGGCGAGCGGGCGCGGCCCTTGCGCGTCGTCGGCCGGCCTGGTCAAAGCAGCGGGTCCTCGACGCCCTCGTCCTCGCGTCGCTCTTTGCGCGCGCGCACATGGTCCTGCGCGACGGCGACGAGCCGCTCGGCGTAGGACTCGAACGGCGGGCACGTGATGCCGAGCGGGCGCAGCGCCGCGTCGGCGTTCTTCGTGTCGTAGCGGACGGCGCTCGTGAGCTGCTCGACGAAGTGCCGCGGGCTCCGCGCGAAGCGCTCGACGCCGGGCGCCTTGAGGAGCGCCTTCGCGACGTTCGCGGGGATGTGGCTCCGCGTCGCGCGCCGACCGCCCGCGCGCGCGACGAGATCGAACACGCTGCGCGCCGAGAGCGGCGCGGGATCGGCGAGGTGGAACGTCTGCCCGGCCGCGCCCGGCACGAGCCCGATGGCGTGCGCCGCGCGCGCGACGAAATCGATCGGCACGACGTGGAGCGGCGCCTCGCCTTTGCCCGGGACCGGGATCGCGGCGCCCGCGGGCGCGGCCAACACGACGAGGACGAGCAGGTAGAGCCCGTCGAGCCGGTCGATCTCGCCCGTCTCCGAG
>DASYCF010000387.1:0-10783 GCA_036500365.1 Byssovorax sp. | reverse complement strand
CGTCCCGGTCCTTCTCGCCGACGAGGCGCGCGATGATCGCCGTCGCGGCGGCCGAGAGGCCCATCGCGAGCGCGTACATCGGCGACATCATCGACTCGGCGAGGCCGACCGCGGCGACGGCCTCCGCGCCGAGCTTCGACACGAAGAAGATGTCCACGATGATGAGCAGCGACTGCATGCTCATCTCGAGCACGGTCGGAACCGCGAGCAGGAAGACCGCGCGGCCGATGCCGACCGACGTGAGGTCGCGCTCCGTGCCGCGGAGCGCCTCGCGCACGCCGGCCCACAGGCCGATCTCGTCGACGGAGCTCGCGTCTTCGCCCACGGGGCGCGCTCCTTAGCACGCGGTCGACATCGCGCCGCGCGGCGTCGTGACGCGCCGGTCGAAGCGACGTCAGATGTACGCGACGCCCTTCGATACCCAGCTCGACGGGTGGTCGACCAGCTGACGCAGCCACGCGGGCTCGGCCCACGTGGCCTTCAGCGCCTCGGCCTGCGGGAGCGCGCGCTTGGCGAACTCGAGCGCGAGGGCGCGGCGCGCGCGCCAGGCCTTCTGCGGCTCGCGCGGCAGGCGCGCGTGCGGGACCTTCTGCCCGAGCAAGATGCAGTCGAGGCCCGCGAGCCCGTAGAAGAACACCTGCGCGACGTCGAGCACGCTCGACCGGATGGCGCGAGGCAAGAGCGAGAGCGGGCCCATCGCGCGGTAGAGCGCGAGCGCGTCGTCGAGGCCCGAGATGTCGCACCCCTCGCGCGCGTCGGTCCAGAAGCGCGTGTCGAGCCGACGGTTGAACTTGTAGTGCGCGCCGAGGAACCAGCGCAGCCGATCCCAGTCGTTGCCCACGGTCGTGTTGACGAAGCGCCGCTGCACCGCGTCGTCCTGGCCCGTCGGGAACGCGCGCACGAGCGACGAGATGGCGCGCGTGATCATCAAGAGCCCCGTCGACTCGAGCGGCTCGACGAACGCGTACGCGTTGCCGATCGCGAAGACGTTGCCGACCCAGAGCCGCTCGTGGCGGCCCGATTTGAAGCGCACGACGCGCTCGCCGGAGAGCTCCGGGTGGAGGCGGCGCGCCTCGTCGAGCGCCTCGTCGTCGCCGCAGTACGCCGACGAGAACACGTAGCCGCAGTGGTCGGACTCGACCATCGGGATGCTCCAGCACCAGCCGTGGTTCATCGTGCGCGCCGTCGTGTAAGCCTTGAGGCGACCCCCGTGCGGCGAGTTGAACGCGAGCGCCCGATCCGTGTAGAGCGTCGAGGTGTAGGGTCGGAACGGCTCCCCGAGCTTCTGCTCGAGCAGGAGCGAGCGGAAGCCCGAGCAGTCGACGTAGAGATCGAACGCGAGGTGGTCGCCGCCCTCGGTGACGAGGTGCGACACGCGCGGGTCGCCGTCGCCGGGCGCGTCGACGAGCGCCGCGTCGACGATCTTGTGCTCGAGGCGCTTCACGCCGCGCGCGATCGCCGTCTCGGTCAGGTACGCGACGAGCCGCCGGTTCTCGAGGTGGTACGCGAACGAGACGAGCGGCAAGAACGACTCGAGCTTGCCGTCGGTGCGGATGACGGGCGTGACGTCGCGCTCCATGAGC
Source organism: Byssovorax sp. (assembly GCA_036500365.1). GTDB lineage: Bacteria > Myxococcota_A > Polyangia > Polyangiales > Polyangiaceae > DASYCF01. The sequence goes on along the minus strand of DASYCF010000387.1, from coordinate 9,200 downwards.
ATGCCCTGCAAGGTGAGCGAGCTCACGTTGCCAGTCTCGGCCATCGAGCCGAGCATGCCGACGCCGTTCACCTCCCAGTCGAAGGGCGCCTGGAACGCGTAGCCGCCGGGGAGGCCCCATTCGAAGCGGATGCCCTGCTTCCACGTCGGCTTCACGGCGCGCGTGAAGTCGACGACGTCGAGCTTCAGGTAGTGGTGCAGGAACGAGACGAGGCTCGGCACGCTCGCCTCGCCGACGCCGATGATCGGCACGCTCGGCGTCTCGATGACGGTGATCTCGAGCTCGGGGATCTGCGCGCGCAGCGCGAGCGCGGTGAACCACCCCGCCGTGCCGCCGCCTACGACGCCGACGCGGCGCACGGGCGAGCCGGCTTCGATCTTCGGCCGCGCCGCCTCGAGCGCGAGGAGCTCGTGGTTCGTGAAGAGCTCCTGCATCACGGGGAGCGTGAACTGGCGATCGCGCGGCATCGCCGCGAGCTTATTCGAGCGTGGAGCTCCGCGCGACGCTACGGCGCGAAGCCGTAGCGGCCGAGGATCTCCTTGCCCGCGTCGGACGCGACGAGCTCGAACAGCGCGCGACCGAGCGCCGCGTGATCGACCGCGCGCGCGTGGTTGCACAGCACGGCGGTCTGACGGATGGGCGCGTAGCGATCGAGCGGCAACGGCGCGAACGCGCCGCCGGATCGCAGCGCGAGCGCGAGCGCGACGAGCGACACGTCGGCGTTGCCCGACTCGGCGAACTGGAGCGCCTGCTGCACGCTCTCGCCGAGGACGAGCCTCGACCTCACCGCGTCGTACACGCCGGCGCTCTTCAAGGCCTCGACCGCGGCCTTGCCGTACGGCGCGTGATCGGGGTTCGCGATCGCGATGCGCTTCCACGCCGGGTCGGCGAGATCCTCGAGGCGAGCGGGCGCGGCGCCGGCGCGAGTCCACGCGACGAGCTGGCCGCGGCCGAGGACGACGCTCTCGCCCTCGCACGCGTGCTTGTCGCGCACCTCGTCGACGTACGACTGGCTCGCGGACGCGAACACGTCGTACGGCGCGCCCTCCTCGATCTGCTTCGCGAGCAGGCCGCTCGACCCGAACGTGAAGACGACCTCGGCGCCGGTCTTCTTCTGGAAGGCGGCGCCGATCTCCGGCAACGCGAACGCGAGGTCGGACGCGGCGGCGACGCGCAGCGGCTCGCGCTTCGACGCCCTCGGCCCGCACGCCGGCGCGGCGACGAGCGCGCCCGCGAGCGCGGCGGCGTAGAGGCGCTGATCGAGGTCACGCATGCCTCGCACCTTGCCACCGCGCAGCGTCGCGCGCGAGGCGCGAGCTCCCCTACGAACCGAAGGCGTCCGCGACGGCGTGGAGCGCGGCGACGAGGCCCTCGAGCGACGCGTCGCGCCCGCCGTGCTTCACGAGCCGCGCGTTCAAGGCGACGAGCTCGATCACGTCCGCGCTCGCGTGCGCCGACGCGGCCGCCGCGCCGAGCTCGTGGACGGCGCCGCTCACGCGCGCCGGCGGATCGAGGCACGCGAGCGCCGAGAGCGCCGCCGCCGCGCGCGGATCGTCGCGCGACGCCACGGCAGCGCGCGCCGCCTCGACGAGGGTGAGCGCGAACGACGCCTGGATCGCGGCGAGCACCGCGCGGCCGCGCGACGGCTCCTCACGCGCGGTGCGGCTCACGACGACGGCGATGATCTCGCCGAGCTCCGAGAACGAGCGCGCCGCGACGAGCGACGAGGCGACCTCGAAGCCGTGGCGCTCCCAGGCTGCGCGTGTCGTGAGCCGCTCGGCGAGCCACGCGACGACGCCGCTCGACGGCTCGCCTCGGGGCAGCGGCGCCAGGGCGATCGTGAAGAGCGCCGCCCGCGCGACGCCGCGCGCGTCGAGCCACGTGAGCAGGTTCGCCCGCTCGGCGCCGCGCGACGTGGAGCGCGCGCGGGCCGTGACGGCGGCCTCGAGCGACGGCGGAAAATCGACGACCGCGCCGCTCCAGTCCTCGGCCTCGTCGGCCGCGCGCGAGGCGGCCGCGCGGATCATCGTGGCCTCGTCGATCGGCGCGCCCGCCGCGTGCAGCGCGACGATCTCGCGCATCGAGAGCGTGTCGACGCCGCGCTGCGAGAGCGCCGCGACGTCGACCGCGCGGAGGTCGAGCGCGGGCGCCGCGTCGTCGAGGCCCGCGCGGTCGAGCTTGCCGGGCGTGAAGAAGAACGACGCCGGCGGGCGCTCGGGCCGCGGCCCGCCGCGCGCGACGATGCCGTCGACGATGGCCTGCGGCGCCTTGCCCCGCACGAGGTCGGCGAGCTCACGCCACTCCTCGTCACCGAGCTCGATTCGCGGCAGGTCGAGGACCTCGTGGTGGAACGCGTCCGGGTTCGCGATGGCGCGCCGCGCGAGCTGCCGGATGACGGGACCCGTGAGCCCGGGCTCGCAGCGCGCGCGCCAACGCAGAAGATCCGACGCGCCGAGCTCCGCCGCGTGCTCGAGCAGGAACGCGTGATCGTCGGCCTCGAGCGCCGCTTGCCGGAGGATGTGGAAGAACGCGACCGGCCGCTCGCGGCCGCCGTGCGCGCGCACGAGCGCGTCGATCTCCGCCTTGCGCATGCTGCTCTCCGATGTTCGACGGGCGCGCGCCGTCGCCACGGCTCACGCGCTCGCGTTGAAATCGTCGCGTCGCTCGCGCGCGCCCGCCATGACTCGTCGGCCGGTGGAATGACGGATCCGTTCCTGACCGCTGACGTCGAGGCTACGCGAAGCGCGCGCGCCGTCAACGTGGGTTACGAGAGCATCTCGTCGCAGGCGGCGCGGAGGCGGCGGAGCAGGCCCGGCTCGCAGTGCAGCGTGACGCGCTCCTCGGCGGCGCCGCGCTTGAACGTGAGCGTCACGACGCCGAGCGTCGCGCGGAGGTCGCGCCCGTGCTGCGAGCCGAGGATCTGGTCGACGCGCCAGTCGACGCGGGTGAGCAGGTTGCCGTGCTCGAGCAGCGTGCGCCGGATGATCTCCGTGCGGATCGCCGCGATCGCCTTCGCGTAGCCAGGCACGAGCACCGCGCGGAGGCGCTCCGCCGTCGCCGCGTCGCCGCCGGCGAGGCGCCCGAGGTCGGCGGCGAACGTCGCCTCGTCCGCGCCCGACGCGGCGGCCTCCGCGACGAGCGCGCGCGCGCCACGGAGCGCCGAGACGAGGCGCGTCAGCACCGCCTCGTGCTTGCGGGCGAACGCGTCGACGAGCCGATCGAGATCCGACGGCGGCGCCGGATCGAGGCACGGCCCGAGCACGTCCCAGAGCCGATCCTGCGCGCCGTGGGGCAGCGCAGCGAGCGCCTCGAAGTCTCCTGCGATCCACGCCGGCGCCGGACGGCCGGCGAAGCACGACAACGTGAACGCGGCGCCCGGCTCCGTCATCCGCGGGCTTATACCTCGGCTGCGACCGCTCCGCTGGCGCGGGCCGTCATCGCGACGGCTCCGGTGTCACCCGCCTGTTCGGCGACGGGCGCGGACGCGCGGGCCACGGCGTCTTCGGGCTTCCAGCGGCCCATCTGCGGCTTCGCGCCCATGTCGATGATCTTCATCCACGAGAGCGCGCGCATGACGACGTACGTGGGGTCGAGCTCGAACCAGCGCACGGCGAAGTTCGGGCTCATGCCGAAGCGGTGGTGGTTGTTCTGGAAGAGCTCGCCCCAGGTCACGAAGTCGAGGAGGAGCGTGTTCTTCGAATCGTCGTCGCTGGCGAAGTTCCGGTAGCCGTACTTGTGGCCGCACCAGTTCACGATCGCGCCGTGCACCGGGCCCATGACGTAGTGGAACGGGAGCAGCGCGAACATCCACGGCGACGTCGCGAAGCGGACGTAGAAGAGCGTGTACGCCGCGCCCCAGGCGAGGCGGCCGAACCACGAGCGGCCGAGCGCGTCGAGCGCGGGCCACTCGGGCATACCGCCGTCGAACCGCGCCTCGGGCTTCGTGATGCCGTGCGCGTAGTCGTGGTAGGTCTTCTTCGTCTTCCACATCATGGTGAACGCGTTCGAGAAGTTCCGCGGCGAGTGCGGGTCCTTCTCAGTGTCGCTGAACGCGTGGTGCATGCGGTGGAGGACGGCGTAGCCCTTCGGCACGAGGAACGACGCGCCCTGCGTCACGTACGTGAGCAGGTACATCACGCGCTCGGTGCGCTTCGACATCGTGTACATGCGGTGCGCCGCGTACCGATGCAGGAAGAACGTCTGGAAGAAGACGCTGAGCGTCCAGTGGCCGACGAAGAAGATCGCGATCGGCAGCATCGCCGCGATTCTTAGGCGACGCGCCCGCGCGTGCCGGTCACGCGTTCGTCATGAATCCATGCGTTCTCCCTCGGGAAGTCGCGCCCGACGCCGCTGCGTTTGGCCAACAGAGAGCACGCAATTTTCCTGCGCCAGTCGCCCGATGTATGGTCTGGTGCGCATCGGCCTGCTAGGCTGTCGACCTTCTTGGTCGTCGGGGCGCGCGCCATCGATGCGCGCGCGCTGAAGCGGTCGGCCGAAGGGAGAGAGCATGAACTTTCGCAATGTAGTGGTCTGTTTCGGCGTCGGCACCGTGCTGGCCGCCATGGCATCCATGGGCGCGTGCAGCAGCGACTCGACGACGGGAACGACCGAAGGCGCAGGCGCTGCCGGCGCCGCGGGTCCGACGACGACGACCACCACCACGTCGACGCAGAGCGGCAGCCCGACCACGAGCACGACGGGCACCCAGACGACGACCACCACGACGACCACGACCACCACGACGACCACCACCGGCAGCGGCGGCGGCGGCATGGCCGGCCCCTGCGCCGACTCGTGCACCAACCAGACGCAGCCGAGCTCCGCTTGTCAGAGCTGCGGCATCTCGCAGTGCGGCGCCCAGGCGCAGGCGTGCCTCGGCGACACGGGCGACGGCACGGGCGCGAACCCCTGTGAGGGTGGCGGCACCGGCGGCGGCGGCGGCGCTGGCGGCGGCAGCGCGGCCCCGCTCTGCAACGGCACGGGCCCGAGCGGGTGCGTGACTTGCTCCGACCTTCTGCTGGGCGGCAAGGATCCGAACTCGCTCTGCCCCGGCAGCGCGGCGGACTTGAACGACGTCGAGACGTGCACCTGCGATCCGAGCCAGCCCTGCGCGACGCCCGGCAACTGACGCTCTCTCACCGAGCGTGAGGCCGATCATCATCGGGGCCGGCCGCGGGAGCCGGCTCCAGCACCTGACCGACGACGTGCCCAAGACCATGGTGCACGTCCTCGGTCGGCCCATGCTCGACTCGATCCTCGACGCGCTCGCCGCAGGCGGCTTCGCGCCGAAGGACGTGGTGTACGTGTGCGGATACCGCCAAGAGGTCATCCGCGCACGGCACCCCGAGTTCACGTTCGTCGAGAACGTGGACTGGGAGCGCAACAACATCCTCGCGTCGCTGCTTTGTGCGCGTGAGTTCATGCGTGAAGGCTTCGTCGCGACGTACTCGGACATCGTGTACCGGCCGCAGATCGTGGCCGATCTCGTCGCCTCGCCCGCCGACGTCGCGCTCGCGTGCGACACCGAGTGGCGGCGCCGCTACCGCAAGCGCTCACAGCACCCCGACACCGACGCCGAGAAGGTGAACGTCGACGGCGACCGCGTGACGCGCCTCTCGCGCGCGATCGCGCCGGACGACGCGCCGGCCGAGTTCATCGGCGTGATGAAGGCGTCGCCCGCGGGCGCGGCGCGCTTCGTCGCCCGCTACGACGCGCTGCACGCGGCGAACGCCGGCGGCGAGTGGCGCGGCCGCCCGTTCGAGAAGGCGTACCTGCTCGACATGCTCGACGACCTCGCGCAGCAGGGGGAGAGGCTCGCCTACGTGCCGACGCCAGGCTGGTACATGGAGATCGACACGCTCGAGGATCGAAGCCTCGCAGAGACGTGGTGGTGGGGCGGCGGCTGATTCATAAGATCGGTCATGAAGGCTTTCTTGGTGGCGGCGCTCGTCGGAGCGCTCGCAGCGTGCGGTGGGAACGTGTTCGTCGATCCGTCGGGGAGCGGCGCTGCCGGGCAAGGCGCGTCGGGCCAAGGCGGGCGGTCCTCAACGGCATCACAGGCGACGGCCGTCAGCGGGACGGCCGTCAGCGCGACGACCGTCAGCGCGACGACCGTCAGCGCGACGGCCAGCGCGACGACCGTCAGCAGCTCGAGCGGAGGCCACACCCGCGGCCCGTGCGCGGGCTCGTGCGCGAATGGCGGACAGCCGAGCTCACCGTGTCAGAGCTGCGGCATCGAGCAGTGCCAGACGCAGGCGGCGGCCTGCTTGGGGGACATCGGCGAGGGTTCCGGCGCGAACCCGTGCGGAGGCGGTGGCGTCGGCGGGGCGGCCCCCGCGTGCCACGGCACCGGCCCGAACGGCTGCGCGACGTGCGCGGACCTCCTCCTCAGTGGCCTTGACCCGAGCTCGGGTTGTCCCGGCAGCGTCGCCCTCGGAAACGACCTCGAGGCGTGCGCCTGCGATCCGAGCCAGCCCTGCGCCTCGCCTGGCAACTGAGTCGCCTCGAAGCGCGGCTGGCGATGCTCGCCGAGACCGGATCGGCACGCTCGAGGGCCGCGGCCTCTGGAGAGACGTGGTGGCCTGGCGGCGGCCGATCCATAAGACGGTCATGAAGGCTTTCTTCGCGCTCGCGCTCGTGGGTGCCCTCGCCGCGTGCGGCGGCAACGTGTTCGTCGACCAGTCGGGGAGCGGCGCCGCCGGGCAAGGCGGCTCGGGCCAAGGCGGCCTGTCGTCGACGGCGTCGCAGACGCCCGCGACCACGACCACGAACCCGACGAGCGGCACGACCATCACCGTCGGCACGAACACGACTTCGACCACGCAGCCTGGGCAGACGTCGACGTCGACGACGAGCCCCGTCACGACGGTCGGCACGACCTCGGGCACGACCGGACCGTGCCTCACGTGCCTCGACGCGCTCGAAGGCGCGCTCGGCCACGGTGTCGTCTGCGGGAGCGACGCGCAGACGTTCACCGATCTGCGCAACTGCGGCTGTCAGTCGAACGCATGCCTCGTCGCGTGCGGATCGAACTTCTGCGCCGCCTCGGGCGCGAGCCCCGAGTGCCAGAGCTGCCTCTCCGCCAGCTGCTCGCAGCCGTACACCACGTGCACCCACGGCGGCGCGGTCGTCGCCACGTCGACGTCGACCGGCAGCATGGTGACCGCGGTCAGCTCGACCGGCTCCGGCACGAGCTGCCTGCGCTGCGGCACCGTGATCCAGGGCAACGGCGACCCGTCGCAGCTCTGCCCGAGCTCCGAGATGCTCTACGAGAACGTCGGCATCTGCGCGTGCAACGGTAACTGCGCGATGGAGTGCACCCAGGCCTGCCAGGGCAGCGACGCCGACGCGATGTGCCAGGCGTGCCTCCTGGCGCCGGACCCCGGCGGCTGCAGCGACGAAGTCAACGCCTGCCTGAACGACCTGTAGCGCCTGTCACAGGCCGCCGACGCAGGTCCCGATTCCAGGCGGGTAGCTGTTCGATCCGCCCTGGCACTGCGCGTCGTGATCGCACTCGTTGTCCTGGCCGACGTGGCAGAGCTTGAGGCACACGCCGGCGAGCCGCGAGCACTGGTAGCCGGCGGCGCAGGGGCACGGCTCGTTCTCGGTGTTCGTGCCGGGCTCCACGCAGCTGGTCGTCGCCTTCGCGCCGTCGCTCCGCACGACGGTGCACGTGAGGCCCGGGCCGCATGTGTCGGAGTCGTCGAGCAGCGTGCACTCGGTCGCCGGGAGGCACACGGGGATCTTGATCGACGTGTCCTCCGCCATGCGCTGCGGCACGCACCACGTGTCGGTCGGGCACGTGTCGAGGTCGCCGCAGCAGTAGATGTGGCAGGTCGCGGTCGGCGGGTGACCCACGCAGCCCTGCCCCGGCCCGCAGTCCGACGCCGTGATGCACGGCGCGTTGTCGGACGCCTTCGACTCGGTGGCGCACACGGCGACGACGGGCGAGTAGAAGCCGCCGTCTTCGTCTTTGCCGGCGTCGACCGGGCCCTGGACGCCGCCGTCGGGGATCGCGGCGAGCTTGCAGCCGCTCATGGGGCCGCCGCCGGTGCCGACGTGACCGCCGCCGGACGCGCCCTCACCGGTGCTCGCGGCGCCGCCGCCTGCGACGCCGGGCGACTGACCGCCCGCGCCGCCGCCGCCCATCGCCCCGCCCGCGCCGCCGCCCGAGCTCGCGCCTCCGAAGCCCCCGGCGTTCACGCCGCCGACGCCGCCGCCCGCGTTGACGCCGACGCCGCCCACGCCGCCTGCCCCCGAGGCGTTGCCGCCCGTGCCGGCCGCGCCCGCGACGCCTCCGCCGCCCGCGTTCGTGCAGAGGCCGGTCATGATGTCGCACGCGCCCGGATCGCCGCAGTAGCGCTCGTACGACTCGCCCGTGAAGGGCGGCGGGTCGTCGGCGTTCGGTGCCACGTCGACGGTCGCCGCGTCGGCGCCTCCGCCTGACGGTATCCCGCCTGCGGAGCCGCCTGCGCCCGCGCCCGAGGCGGCCACCGGGTTCGCGCCGCCGCACGCGTAGAGCGGGCCGAGCGCGCCGAACAGCGCAGCGACGACCAAGCTCCACGACGCGCGGGCTCCGCGCGCGCGGCGGCTGCGATCGAGGGCGTGACGGCGCTCCGGCATAAGCATGCTGCGCGCGCCAGCGTCGACGCGCGCGAGATCCGAGGGTACCACGCCGAGAAACACGCGCCGTGCCGCGCGCGATTCGACCGAGTTTCGGCCGCCCTCGCGCGTCGAGCTCTGACGCTCGTGTCGCTACTTCGCCTCGACGTCGCGCGTCACGGAGTTGCCGGCGGTGTCGTACGCGCGCACGGCGACGATGTGCGAGCCCGGCGGCACCAGCGCGGAGACGTCGGCGTCGAAGTCTTCGGTCGGCTGGTCGAAGATGCCGTCCTTCGGGTTGATGGGGCGCCACTCGTCGGTCCCGGCGAGCGAGACCTCGAGCCGCGCGATCGGGCCGAGCCCGTCGACCACGCTGCCCGTCACGCGGCGCCCGTTCATCGCCAGCGCCTTGAAGACGGGCGGCGTGTTGTCGACGAGGAGCGTGCTCGACTCGAGGCTGTGCTTGAGCGCGCGGTCCGGCGGGTTCGCGAGCTCGTCGCTCGCCTCGATCAGCACGCGGTACGGTCCTTCGGGCAGCGCGGTCGTGTCCCAGTCGTAGGTCGTCGCGGTGATCTTCTCGCCGGGCTTCGTGAGCGGGC
>DASYCF010000386.1:0-4192 GCA_036500365.1 Byssovorax sp. | reverse complement strand
GTCGACGACGTGGCGCGTGCCGTGCGCGATCGCCTGGATGGTCGCGAGGTACAAAAGCGCGAGCGCGCGCACGTCGCCCTCGAGCTTGAGGCCGCTGATCATGCCGCGCAGCGACGGGTCGGCGCGCGGCGAGCGGTTGCCGTGGTGATCGGGCAAGACGTGCAGGTCCTTCGCGAGCTCCCCGGGGGAGCGCGCGCCCTTCGCGAGGTCGTCGAGCGCGGCGTTCAGGAGCGCGTACGCGGTCGTGCCCTCGCGGCGCGCGCGATCGCGGAGCTCGGCGCCCCTCGCGTGCGTGTCGATGACGTGATCGATGAGCGCGCCGGTCGCGCTCTGCCCGCCCTCGGTGAGCCAGAGGCCCGGCAGCATCGCGGAAAAATACGGGCCCCACACGCCGGGCACGAAGCGCGGCTCGCGCGACGCCGCCATGTGACAGGTCGACGTGCCGCCGACGAGGGCGAGGCGCTCGTCGATCGAGTCGTCCGTCGGCGCGAGCCCGTCGACCGGCGCGCCGAGGACGCCGAGGCCGCCCGCGTGCGCGTCGATGATGGCGATCGACACCGGCGTGCCTGCGGCGAGGCCGAGCTCGGCGGCGGCCTTCGCGGTGAGCACGCCCGCGCGCTCGCCGAGCGGCCTCACGACCTCGCCGATGCGCGCGAACCCTGCGTCTGCGAGATCGCCGAGGCCGATCGCGCGAAAATAGCTCGCGTCCCAGCCAGGCCTGCCCGCGAGCGCGTCGTGGCCGAGGTACGTCCACTTGCACGTCGTCGTGCATATGGACCGCGCGTCGACGCCGGTCGCTCGATAGACGAGGAAGTCCGGCAGATCGAAGAAGCGCGCCGTGGCGTCGTACGCGCCAGGCATGCGCTCCTTCAGCCAGAGGAGCTTCGGCGTCTCCATCTCGGGCGAGATCGTTCCGCCGACGTAGCGGAGGACGGCGTGCTCGCCCGCGTTGATGCGCGCCGCCTGCTCGACGGCGCGGTGGTCCATCCACACGATGACGTTCTGCGCGGCGCTGCCCGAGGGGCTCACCGTCGTCGGCGCGTCGCTCTCGTCGAGGGCGACGAGCGAGCACGTCGCGTCGAAGCCCACGCCGCGCACGCGCTCCGCGGAGACGCCGCCGGCGGCGAGCGCCGCGCGCACGGCCACGCCCGCCGCGCGCCAGATGTCGTCGGACGACTGCTCGACGAAATCCGGCGCGGGATGAAACAGCTCGATCGCCGAGCTGCCTGCGCCGAGCATGCGCCCGCGCGCGTCGAAGAGGCCCGCGCGCACGCTGCCCGTCCCGACGTCGACGCCGAGGTAGACGCCATCGATTGAGCTCATGCGCGGAGTCTACGCGAGCAAGGCGGCGCCGATCACGCCAGCGGAGTCGCCGAGCGCGTTCTGGAGGATGGGAGTCGTGAACGCCTCCTTCGCATCCCCGGCCGAGAGGAACGCGATCTCGGCGACGCGACGCGCGCCCTCGTCGTACAGCAACGCGAGGTTCGAGACGCCGCCGCCGAGGACGACGACGCTCGGATCGACGATCGCGATCACGTTGGCGAGGCCGCGCGCGAACGCCTCGACGAGGCCCTCGATCGCGGCGCGTGCGTGCGGATCGTCGGCGCGGCGGGCGGCGATCTCGGCGAGCGGGAGGCGCGCGCCGCCGCGACGGGCGTAGTCGTCCTCGACGGCGGGGCCGCTCGCGAAGCGCTCGAGGCAGCCGCGCTGTCCGCAGTAACAAGGCACGTCGCGATCGGCGAACACGGCGTGGTGGCCCCACTCGCCCGCGACGCCCTGTCGACCGCTCCAGAGCTCACCGCGGACGACGAGGCCGCCGCCGACGCCGCTCCCGAGGATGACGCCGAACACCACGCCGTCTCGGTGACCAGCGCCGGCGCCGAGCGTCGCCTCGGCCAGCGCGAAGCAGTTCGCGTCGTTCTCGAACGTGACGCGCGCGCCGAGGGCAGCGGCCAAGTCGCGACGAAACGGCCGGCCGTTGAGGCACGTCGTGTTCGAATTCTTCACGAGGCCGTCCGGCGTGGTCCCGCCCGGCATCGACACGCCGACCGGCGTCGACGCGAGATCGACCGCGCCCTCGACCGCGACGGCGCGCACGAGGTCGACCGCGCGCGAGAGCACGGCATCGTAGCCGCGATCGCGCTCGGTCGGCGCGCGCCGCCGGACGCGCACGTCGGCGCTCGCCTCCGTCACCTCGGCGACGACGGCCTCGATCTTCGTGCCGCCGAGGTCGACGCCGACGACGGTCCGAAGGGCAGCGCGCATGTCGGGACCCATGCCGCAGACCGCGCCTCGCGCAAAGACCCGTCGGCCGAGGCGTCGAGCGGTGCTCGCGAATCAAGCGTCGTGCGACAGGTCGTCCTCCGCGTCACGGCGCAGAGGCCCGCGTCGACGACGGTGACGTTCGCGTTCCCGCGGCCGAGGTAGCGGGTCAGTCGCCGTCGGCGATCGCGTCGGCGCGGGCGATGTCGGCGATGCGCGCCACGAAGCCGCGCGCCACCATGCGGAGGACGTCGTGCTCGAGCTTCGCGCGCTCCTCGGGCCTGCCGCCGAAGGTGATGTGCGAGCGCGCGCCGCGTGCGCCCTGGATGTGACCGGAGAGCGTGCAGCGCACCTCGAGCACGTCGCCGCGCTGCTCGAAGCTGAGCTCGGTGAGGCGCGCCGTGACCTCGATGCGCTTCTTCGGCGTGCCGCGGCCGAAGCTCGCCTTCTTGATGGCCTCGGCGAGGAGCTGCCGGAGCTCGTGCGTGAGCCGCTGCGCGTCGGGGCGCGCCGGCACCTCGACGCGCGTGACGGCGACGGTCGGCCGCGCGAGCGCCGGCGTCGACGCGAGCGCGCCCGCGAGCGCGAAGGCGAGCGCGGCAGCGGAGACGGGCGGTGAGCGCATGCGCCACCTCTAGGTAAGACGGTCTGACGGGCCAACTTCCGGAGCTCGCAACGAGGCAAAGGCCGGCATCGGTGCTATTGAGGCGGCGATGCGTGGAGATCGAAGGGGCGTGGTTTCGGCGTCGTCGCGGGTCAGCCTGGGGGCCGCGCTCGCCGCGGCGCTCGCGGTCGCGATGGCGCCGCTCGCGTCCGCCGATCCCGCCCCGCCGAAGGCGCACAAGGCGCCGAGGGCCGCTGCAGCCGGCGTCGTCGCAGCGGCGGCCGCCGCGCAGCCCGCCACCTCGGCGCGGTGGACCGCCGCCACGCCGGACGAGATGGTCGATCTCGCGTTCGCTCGCGCGTCGAAGGGCGGGAGCGACGCGCTGGCCGCGCTCATCGTCGCGGCCTCGCTCGACGAGCGCGCCGAGTACGGGCGCGTACTCCGGGGTCTCCGCGCGCTCGCCGCGTCGAGCTCGCCCATCGCCGACGAGGCGCGCTGGGTCGCCATGCGCCACGCCCCCGACCCGATGCCGAAGACGTCGTGGCCCGGCGCGGCGTCGCGCGCGAACGTGGAGGCGCCGCCCGACGCCGACGGCCTGGTCAAGGCGTTCGCGATCCTCGGTCCTTTCCAGGACACGGGCGGCGGCCTCATGCGCCGCGAGGGCCCCGAGGCCGAGGGCCAGAGCTGGTCGGACGCGAGCGCGCGCTACGCCTGGGGCGCGTTCGACGTCGCGTGGCGCCGCGCGCTGCCCGACTCGTCGACGTCGCGCGGGCTGCCGCTCGACCTCTACATCTCTCCGCGCGGCGAGAGCTGCACGTACGTCGCGTCGCGCGTCGAGCTGCCCGCGTCGCCGAAGGCCGTCGTGGTTCACGTCGGCGCGTCGGGGCAGGTGCGCCTCATCTGGGACGGCGCCGACGTCGCCGCGCAAGAGGAGCAGCACGGCCACCTGTCGCTCGATCGCATGGCCGCGCGCATCGAGGCCAAGCCCGGCGATCACCTCGTCGCCGTGAAGGTGTGCACGGGCGCTCAGGGCGACGAGGGTCGCGTGCGCCTGCGCTTCACGGACGAAGCGAACAAGCCGATCGCGATCCCGTCGTCGAGCGACCTCACCCCGCTCGCGCTGCCGAGGTCGGCCGGCGGAGGCAAGGTGGCCGTCGCGACGAGCGCGAAGCCGAAGCACACGCAGGCGAAGATCGCACCGCCGCCTCCGCAGAGGGTCGATACGAAGGCCCGCACCGAGGCGAAGCCGGTCGCGGACGCGAAGCAGGCGAGCGAGCCGCGACCCACACCGGAGGCGAAGCCCGTCGCCGATGCGAAGCCCGTCGG
>DASYCF010000385.1:0-1777 GCA_036500365.1 Byssovorax sp. | reverse complement strand
AACTCCATCACCATGAACGGCGTGCCGTCCTCGAGCGCGTCGACGTCGACGACGCGCGCCACGTGGTCGCTCTCGAGGCGGGACGACGCGCGCGCCTCCCGCGCGAACCGCTCGACGATCTCGGGGTGGGCGAGCATCGCCGGCAGCAAGAACTTGATGGCGAACCGCTGCTCGAGCGCGACGTGGTGCGCCTCCACGACGACGCCCATGCCGCCGGCGCCGAGCGCGCGGTCAACCCGGTACTTGGCTTTGATGACCTGACCGACTTCGACAGGCGCCCCCATGATTGCACCGCGGCGATAGTCGAAGAGCAGTGCGCGCATCAAGCCACGCCCTCGGCCCGCAGCGGCCTCTCGCTGGCGCCCGAACAGGCCCTCGGGTAAGGCGAGCGCATGCTCGATCTCCGCTACGTCGTGGACCGAATCGACGAGGTGACCGCCGCGCTCGGCCGCCGGAGCGCCGCCACGGCCGAGCTCCTCGCGCCGATCGCCGAGCTCGGCAAGCGCAGGAAGGCGCTCATCCTCGACGCCGAGAAGAAGGCCGCCGCGCGCAACGTCGCGAACGAGGCGATGGCCAAGGCCGACAAGAAGGGCCCCGACTTCGCGGAGCAGCGCGAGCGGATGAAGGTCATCTCGGCCGAGGTGAAGGACCTCGAAAAGGAGCTCGGCGCGTGCGAGGCCGAGATCCAGACCCTGCTCGCCGCCGTGCCCAACGTGCTCGATCCCTCGGTGCCCGACGGCAAGGACGAGACGGCGAACGTCGTCGTTCGCACCTGGGGCGAGGCGCCGAAGTTCGACTTCACCCCGAAGGCGCACTGGGAGATCGGCGCCGCGCTCCGCATCCTCGATTTCGAGCGCGCCTCGCGCCTCTCGGGGCCGCGCTTCGCGGTCCTCTTCGGCGCCGCCGCGAAGCTCGAGCGCGCCCTCATCGCGTTCATGCTCGATCTCCACACGAAGGAGCACGGCTACACCGAGGTCTTGCCGCCGTTCCTCGTGAAGGACACCGCGCTCTTCGGCACGTCGCAGCTCCCGAAGTTCGAGGACGACCTCTTCAAGACCAAGAAGAGCGACGGCGCCGAGCTCTATTTGATCCCGACCGCCGAGGTGCCCGTCACGAACTTGCACGCGGGCGAGATCCTCGAGGCCGCCGAGCTGCCCATCGCGTACACGGCCTACACGCCGTGCTTCCGCAGCGAGGCGGGGAGCTACGGCAAGGACGTGCGCGGCCTCATCCGCCAGCACCAGTTCGACAAGGTCGAGGTCGTGCGCCTCACGACGCCGGAGACGTCGGTCGTCGAGCACGAGAAGCTCGTCGGTCACGCCGAGGAGGTCTTGAAGCGCCTCGGCCTGCACTACCGCGTGTCGCTGCTCTGCGCGGGGGACACGGGCTTCGGCTCGCAGAAGACGTACGACCTCGAGGTTTGGCTCCCCGGCGAGGGCGCGTACCGAGAGATCTCGAGCTGCTCGAACTTCGGCGACTTTCAGGCGCGTCGCGCGCAGATCCGCTATCGCCCGGAGCCGAAGGCGAAGCCGCGGCTCGTCCACACGCTCAACGGCTCGGGCCTCGCGATCGGGCGCACGGTGATCGCGATCCTCGAGCAGTACCAGAACGCCGACGGCACGGTGGCGGTCCCCGAGGTGCTCCGCGCGTACATGGGCACGGACGTCATCCGCGCCCGCTGATCGCGAAGTCGCCACACCTCGGCGAGCGTTCGCCTCAGGGGTGGAAGCCGCCGTTGCCGTTGCCGTTGCCGCCAGCCGGGAAGAAGGTGCCCGCG
>DASYCF010000384.1:0-1716 GCA_036500365.1 Byssovorax sp. | reverse complement strand
GCCCAGCGTCACCGCCAGCGCCGCGCCGAGCGCGGTCGCCGATGCCGAGCCCGCCGCCACGCCGGAGCCGGTCGAGGCGCCCAGCGCGACGGCCGCGGCGGTCGGGCCCGCGGCGCTTCGTTCGTCGGCCGCGCGTCCGGTCGGGGCCGTGCCGACCGCCGAGCGTGCGGCGCCGTCGGCCGCTCCCTCCGCACCGGCCGCGTCGGCGCCGGCGCCCTCGCCGCCAAAGCCCGCGGCGTCGCCCGCGCCGCCGAAGACCGACGCGCCGCCTGCGCCGCCCGTCGATCCCAAGTTCTGATCTCCCGCGCGCGGCGTAGACTCGCGGCCATGTCGCTGAAGGACGACCTCGCCACGCGGCTCGAGGGTGACGCCACGCTGCCGCTCGTGACGCTCGATTCGGGCGCCGTCGTCGGCGTCGACGCGAAGGGCCGCTTCACGTTCACGAGCGACGCCGGCGTGCGGAGCGCCTTCGACGCGACGAGCGCCGTCGCCTTCGGCGAGGTCGTCGAGCAAGGCCGCGACGCGTTCGAGGAGCGTCTGGCCGCCGGCGCGCGCGCGGCGGAGCTCCCCGCCGACGAGATCGTCGCGGCGTTTCCGGCGGTGGAGCTCGTGCGCGCGCTGCTCGCCAAGGAGTTCGCCTACCTCACGCGGCTCTCGCTCCTCTGGATCCTGCCGAGCGAGCTCCGCGAGCTCCGCGCCGACATCGTGCGCATCAGCGAGTCGGATCGCACGCCGGGCCCGATCAAGGACCTCGCGAAGCGCCTCATCGTCCCCGCCGGCTACGGCTGAGCGCGCTCAGCGACGCGGCGGGAACACGCTGCGGGGCGGCCGCTCCGACGGCATCTCGTCCTCGGGTCGGGCGACCGCGGACGCCATCGCGTGCGTGGACTTGCGCATCTCCGCCATGCGCGCGAGGTGCCCGAGCGTCGTCACGAGCTGCTGTTCGTCGTAGGGCTTGAGCAAGACACGCATGCCGGGGATCTTGCCGGTCTGGGGGCGGCTCTCCGGGCCGTGCATGACGCGCTGCTGCGTCGAGCGCGTGTCCATCAAATCGTCGGAGGTCGCCACGAGGAACAAGCCGACGCCGGGGGAGGCGGCGGCGGCGCGCGACAAGAACTCCGTGCCCGACATCTCGCTGATGGACGCGTCGCAGCCGACGATGGCGTAGAGGCGCGTCTCGACGAGCTTTAGCGCGGCGCGCGGCGATGTGAGGAAGGTCGGTTCGAAGCCCGCTTCCTCGAGGGCCGCGCGGTAGCCGCGCATCGCGCCGTCTTCGGGATCGACGAGCAGCACCTTGAACATCGCGCGACGCAGTCTAGCCCATTTGGGGCGGCGCAAGCGCCGACGAGATACGCGCGGCGGTCAGCGGCGCGACGGCCGGCGGCGTCGGCTCGCGAACAGCATCGCGGCCATCGCCGCCGCGAGCGCGAAGCGGCCGTCGCCGGGGGTTCCGTCCGTCGCCCAACTGCACCCCGAGCTCGACGAGCTCGACGACCCGCCGGCGCCGCCCGTCCCCGCGCTCGACGTCGCGTTCGCCCCGCCCGCGCCGCCGCCGCCGTCGCACGACGCGCCGATCGTGACCTTCGTGAGGCTCCACACGTCGGGGCAATCGACGGACGTGGACGAGTCGGCCGGGCACGCCTTCGGTCCGCAGATCTCGGGCAGGTGCTCGAGGCCGGCGAAGGTCTTGCCGTCGTCGATCGAGAGGCCGACCTC
>DASYCF010000383.1:0-8179 GCA_036500365.1 Byssovorax sp. | reverse complement strand
CGGCTCGAGATCGATCACGGGCCTCGGCCCGGCCGGGCGCGGGGCGAGGTCGTCGGCGTGAGCCGCGAGCGCGAGCGACGAGGCCGCGGCGAGCGCCGCGAGCGCGGAGGCGGCGCGCATTCAGTCGACCGGCAGGATGCGCACGGTGTTGGCGGCGCCGCTCGAGTCGTGCTCCGCGGCGAAGAGGCGCTTGTTCACCGCGTCGTACGCGACGCCGCGGATCGACAGGAAGCCGCCCGCGAACGTCGTCACGGTGCCGTCGGTCGCGATCTGGCGCACGTCGCCCATCGCCCCGCCCGAGAAGATCGTGCCGTTCGGCCCTTCGCAGAGGAGGTCGGGCTCGTCGAGCTGCGCGAGGATGTTCAAGGTCGACGACGGCGACGCGAGGGGCGTCGTCAGCGCCTCGTTCGACATCTGATCGTCGACGACGAGGTTCGAGCCGACGACGATCACGCCGACGGGCTTCTCGAGCGACGTGATGATGTCGACCTCGGTCCCCGAGAGATCCAGCTTGCCGACGGCGCCGAGCGTGTCGGTCCCGGTGATGTTCTCGAAATACGAGTCGTAGAGCGACCCGTCGGGCGCGACGCACAGGCCGATGCGCCGCTTCGCGGGGTCGATGTTCGGCACCATCGTGGTCGACAGGTCCGGCGCGACGAGCGCGACGCCGCCGGTCGTCCCGAAGCCGAAGCGCGTGACCGCGATCGTGCCGTCGGCCGTCTTTACGACCTGGCCGAGCCCGGAGCTGTCCTGCTCGCCGCCGGGGAGGTCCGCGAGCAGGCCGACGCCGCCCGCGTCGGTCCACTGGAGCACGCGGTTGTCGTCGTTGTCGGCGATGAGGAGCGTGTTCGTCGTCGCGTCCCAGAAGAGGCCGTTGGGGTCGCCGTCGAGCGGGACCGACGTCGGCCCGCGATCGACGTTCGACGCGCCGCCGCCCGCGCCCGTGCTCGTCGTAGCGGTCGTGGAGCTCGACGTGTTCATCACCTCGCTGCCGGTGGAGCCCGCGTCGCCCGAGCCGCCGCAGCCGCCGCAGCCGATGAAGAGCGCGGCCGCGAGGAAGGACCAGGCGCGCTCTGTGGCTCGGCGAAGGGGTTCGATCATGGCTCGGTGGGTAACAGGAGGGAACATTCGCCTACTAGAAGGAGCACGGGCCGAGGTCAACGCGCGCGTGTACCTTGGGAGCATGCTCGTCACGACGCGCGAGGTCGCCGCGCTCCTCCGCGTGCACCCGAAGCACGTGTACCGGCTGCTCAAGCGCGGCCTCCCCGCCGATCGCGTGGGCGACGCGTGGCGGTTCGACGACGGAGAGGTCCTCGCGTGGGCGCGCGCGAGCGGCACCCTCCGCAAGGCGTCGCCGGTCGTCGCGAGCCGGGACCGCGAGCCGCTCCTCGCCGCGAACGGGGACATCGCGATCGAGGCGCTGTTCGACGAGCTCAAGGCGCGGCGCGCGCCGCTCGTCGGTCGCGTGCAGGCCGACCACGCCGAGGGCATGGCGCTGCTCGATCGGCGCGCGGTGCTCCTCGCGGGCTGTCACGGCGATCGCGCTCCGCAGCTCGCGGCGCAGGGGAGGCTCGCGCACGTGCGGCTCGCGACGCGCGAGCTCGGCCTCGCGTTCCGCCGCGGGCGCCGCGTGACCCGCGCGTCGATCGTCGTCGGCAAGCGCCTCGCGAGCCGGCCGACGACCGCCGGGATCCGCGCGCGCTTCGACGCCGTGCTCGCGCACGACGGCGTCGACTCCGGCGCGGCGCACGCCGGCGCGACGCTGTACGCCTCGCACCGCGACGCGACCGCGGCCGTCGTCCGCGGCGACGCCGAGTTCGCGCTCGCCTCGCGCGCGTGGGCCGCGTTCGTCGGCCTCGGGTTCTTCTCGTTCGCGACCGAAGGCTACGGCCTCGCGCTCGCGGCCGACGACCTCGGCGACCCGCGCGTCGTCGCGATCTGCGAGGCGGCGCAGCGCGGCGCGTTCCGTCGGCGCCTGGCGGAGACGCCCGGCTACGACGCGCGGGCCACCGGGCGCCTCACGTCGAGCATCGCGCGCTGACCGGCGACGAGGAGCCAACTTTGCCCGCGAACCTGCGCGACGGTACGTTACGCGGGTGAAGCCCGATCTACGCGACTGGTTCGCCGCCCACGTCGCCGCGGCGCTCGCCGCCGAGCAGCGCCTCGGACCGCGCGTCCTCGCCGCGCGCGCCTACGACATCGCCGACGCGCTGCTCGCCGAGCGCGGCGCGCGGCTCGAGGCCGACCTCGCCGACGCGCGCGAGCGCGGCCACGACGAGGCGCTCGAGGCGGCGGGCCTGCTCGACGAGGCCGCGCCCATGGAAGAGAGCGACGACGAGCTCGACCCGTCGTGGCTCGAGCCGGCCGTCGTCGCCCCCGCATCGGCGCGGCCCGGCCTCGCCCGCACGCAGCTCGAGCTGCCCATCTCTCCGGCCCGCAAGCTCGGCGCCTGACGTCGGCGCCGAGCGCCGGGCTCCTTCAGCCGCGCTTCCTGCGGCGGAGCGCGAGCATCGCCACGAGGCCGAGGCCGAACGGCGCGTAGGGCGTCGCGGGCGTGGGCTCGGTCGTCCTGCAGCCGCAGCCGCCGCCGTCGATCGCCGAGCCGGACGAGTCGTCGAGTCCGCCGCCGCCGCCTGCGCCCGTCGCCATGCTCGCGCCGGTCGACGTGGGTCCGCTGCTCGTGCCCGAGGTCGTCGTCGCGCCGCCGCCCGAGCCGGAGCTCGACGACGTCGTGGCCGACGGCGGCCGCACGAAGATGTTCACCGAGTCGGTCGCCATCGCGCTGACGTCGGCGACCTGGAGCTGGAAGGTGAGCTTCGTGATCGCCGGCACGTCCGGCGCGGTGAACGTCGGCATCGTCGTCGCGTCGCCGGTCAGCGTGACGCTCGGCCCGAGCGTCTCGGTCCACGCGTAGGTGAGCGCGAGCCCGCGAGGGTCGGAGCTGTGCGAGCCGTCGAGCGTCACGAGCGCGCCGCTGTCGACCATCTGATCGGGTCCGGCGTCGGCGTTCGGCGTCGCCATGCACACGTCGTTGACGACCGACGCGAACGGCTGGTTCGTGATGCCGGAGAACGCGACGTCGTCGATCTGCCAGCCGGCCGCGCCGGTGGCGTCGTCGCTGCCGATGCGGAAGCGCACCTGCACCGTCTGCCCGGCGAACATCGTCCCGCAGTCGGTCGAGGCCGTGTCGTTCATCGGGTACGACATGTTGGTCGCGACGAAGCCCTGGCGGCCGCGCAGCGTGTTGTTCGCGCTCGGGTCGCCGATCTGGCCGCCGTAGCCCGGGTCGCTGCAGAACATGGTGATGTCGCTCCAGTTCGCGCCGCCGTCGGTCGAGATCTCGACGACGCCGCCGTCCCAGTAGACGAGGCTGCCGTTGAGCTGGCTGTTCTCGAAGCTGAAGGCGTGGCTCCAGCTGAACTTGAAGTCGCCCGTCGCGCTCACCGTCAGCGGCGGCGAGACGATCGCGGTGTCCGACGGCGACTGGAAGTCGATGCCCTGCCACACCTCGGTGCCGTCGTTGCCGACGACCCGCGACCAGATCTGATCGGCGTTCATACCGTCGAGCGTCCACGTGGTCGCGTCGGCCTCCACGTCGTCGGTCGTCGACGACGCGGGCGCTTGATCGACGTCGACGAGCGTCGAGAGCGTGAACGCCTGGGTCGCGCAGCCGCCCGGCGCAGGGGTGGCGGTGAACGTCACGCGCCGCTCCATCGCCGGGAACATCGACAGCGTGACGGGCACCGACTGCGTCGCCATCTGGCCCGGCGCGAGGTCGCCGAACGTGACCATCGCGCCGCTCGGGAACGTCGCGTCCGCCGCCGAGGTCGTGATCGCGGCCGCCGCGCCCGTGACCGTCGTCACGCCGGCGTTGACCGCGACGACCGTGACCTTGCCCTGCTCGCCGAAGTCGAGGTGACCGTCGTCGTCGCAGGACTCCCCGCTGTCGTCGACCGTGACCGAGACGATCTGCAGGTCGGGCGACAGCGTGAAGTCCTCGACCACGCCCTCGTTGTCCGTCTCGTCTTTCGCGGGCGACTTGGCGCACGTGCCAGCGCCGCGCTTGGCGAAGCCCTGGGCGATGAGGCCCGCGTCGGTCACGTCGGCGGCGAGCGCCGCGGCGATCACGGCGTCGCGCTGCTCGGTGAAATCGGGGTCGGGCGGCGCGAGCGTGAGCCCGCCGACGACGTAGTCGCTCATCCGCCGGTGCGCCTCGTCGAACGTGTAGCGCGGCGAGCCCGACTGCGAGCTCACGAGCATCGCGTTGTAGCCCTCGAACATCATGACGGCCCACACCTCGCCCGTGGCGTGCACCTCGCTGTTCTGGCCGGTCGCGATCGACGTCGCCGTCGGGATGCCGGTCGGGAGCGCGGTGCTGTCGGCGATGAACTTGAACGTCGCCGGGTCCTTCGTCATGTCGGTCGTGTACGGCCAGCGGCGGATGCCGAAGTACGACGGATCGTCGGGCGAGTCGGACACGGAGTAGCTCGCGAGCGCGAACGTTCCGCCGAGGTCGTCGCCGCTCCGCATCACCATCAGGAGCGCGTTGAAGTCGGCCCAGCCCTCGCTCTCGGCGCTGCAGATCTGCGAGGCGCACGTCACGTGGCGGAGGTGCAGGTAGTGGCCCCACTCGTGGCCGATGATCGTGTTGTCGACGTCGGCGTCGCGATCGACGGCGACGGTGCGCGTGAGCGTCCCGGTGTCGAGGTTGCTCGCGTCGATCCGCGCGGCCACGCCGTCGGTCTGCGAGACGCTCAGCGTCCCGATCGTGATCGGCGTGTTGATGGTGTTGTCGTCGCCCATGTCGGGAGGCGGCTCGGGGCGGTTGTCGACGATGATCACGCCGAGCGCGCCGGCGTTCTGCGCGTTCAGCACCTTCGTCTTGAAGGTGCAGGTGCCGCGGTCGATGATCGCGATCCTGCCGACCACGAGCGCGCCGAGGGGGTTGCACCCGTCGGACGCGGTGTCGGCGAGCAGCGCCGTCGTGTTGAAGCTCTGCGGCCCGAAGTCCGCGCCGCCTGCCGCGTACGTCGCCGGCGCGCTCGTCTTCACCGACTGCGCCGACGCGCCGTGCCACAGGTACATCTGCATGCGCGGCGACATGCCGTCGGCGGGCACGCTCATGTTGGAGTTGTCGTACTGGGTGCCCGCGCCGTCCTGCGCCTCGGCGTGGAGCACGTCGTTCTCGACGCCGCCGCGGCCGTAGTTGCTCGCCTGCGCGTCGCCGCCCTTCTCGTCGAAGCCGGAGTCGTACCACCAGTCGTGCATCCAGTTCGTCGTGTAGAAGAGCTGCGTGATGGCGGCCATGCGCTGGCCGTTGTTCGCGCGCGGATCGGCGGACGTGTCGTAGATGCGGTCGAACACGCCCGCGGAGGTCGTCGTCGCGCGGATGTCGCCGGCGGAGAAGCCGTCGGGCGTGTCGTCGTCCGTATACGCGTCGATGTTGTTGCCCTGCGTCTGCGTCGCGCCCGTCGGCAGCCAGGGATCGCCCATGCCCGCGGGGTTCTTGTTGAAGCCGTCGATCGAGATGAGCGTCGGCGGCACGAACGGCGGGACGCTGCCGTCGGGCGTGCCCGTCGGATGCGGCGTGTAGTCGGCGGTCGGACCGTCGGCCGGGCGGTGGATCGGATCGGCCGCGTCGGCCCACACGCGGTACGAGAACACGTCGGCGTGCATGAGGTTCTCGCGGTGGAGCACGCGCCCGTCGTCCGCGGCGATCACGTAGCCGAAGCTCGTCGCCTCGCGCGACGGCGTTCGGCGCGACTCGACCTCGACGTAGAACGCGGGCACGAGCTTGTCGGGCATCGGGTAGAGCACGGCGCGCGCGCGGAGCGGCCGCGGCGCGACGCCGGCGGCCGCGAGGCCTGCCGACCCGCGCGCGTCGAACCACAGGTAGCCCGCGCGGCGCGGGCCGCGGAGGGCGAGCTCAGCGGGCGCGACGCCGGCGCCGAAGAGATCCGAGAGCGCGCGCGCAGCTGCGTCCGCCTCGGCGAGCGCGAACACCGGCTTCGCGCTCGGCACGGCGCCCGGGAAGAGGCCGCCCGAGATGGCGACGAGCGTGTTGTCGCGCCGCATGGCGACCTTCACGTCGCCGCGGAAGACCGGCACGCCGGCGAGCTCTTGATCGAAGACGACGACGATCGCGCCGCGCCCCGTGTCGAGCACGCGCTGCACCTTCGCCGTCGACGCGGCGGCCGGCGACGCGCCGTAGCGCGCCGCGTGCATCGTCAGGTACGCGCGCGCGGCGTCCGTCGGCGCGAGGCCCTTCGCGCCGGGCAGCGCGCCGTCGTCGATGCCCCAGAGGAAGCGCGGAGTCCCTCGCTTCGCGTCGACCGAGCTCACGCGCGCGAACGGCACCGAGGCCGCGGCGGCCGGTCGAGCGAGCGCAGGCGCGGCGGCGTACGCGTCGAAGTTCGGCGGCACGTCCCCGCGCGCCGCGGCGGCGAGCAGAAGAGGAGCGAGACCAGTGAGCAAGCCAGCGTGACGAAGGCGCATCGTTCGAGACCTCGGTGCGAGAAGCCGACGACGTTATCCGAGCTCAAGCGGGCCGAGCCGGAAAAACGCGGACACGCCCGTTGCCCCACTCTGGCCTGCGCAGCGCGGCGGTCGCGGGTTTCACGCTGCTCCGGGGATCCACCGCGCGTCGTCCAACCCCGGCGGGCGACGCGTACGACGACCCTTCGCCTCTCGAGACGTTCGGCGCGTTGGCCACGGGCGCGCCGGCGCACCGCGCCAGCCGCCCGGATCGTCGGCCCTCGCGCCGCTTCGCCGGAGAGAAACTTGGGACGAGCCTTGAATGTGCAGGGGGTGCCCGCGTCCAATGCGCTCGCTCGGCTGCCCCGTCGCGCCGAGCTCCGAAAGGAGACCGCCGTGACCCTCGGTCGCCCGCGCTTCACGCTGTCGTTCGCGCTCGCGCTCGCGTGCGCCGCATCGCTCCTCGCGTCGAGCGCGTGGTCCGACACGCTCGCCGAGGTGCGCGCGCGTGGCGCGCTCCGCTGGGGCGCCGATCAAGAGGGCGGGGGTCCCTACGTGTTCCCGCGCGACGATCGGCCGAGCGAGGTCACCGGGTTCGAGGTCGACCTCGCGGCGAAGCTCGCGGCGCGGCTCGGCGTGCGCGCCGAGTTCACGCAGGCCTCGTGGGACAAGCTCCCGGACATGCTGCGCACGTCGAAGATCGACGTCGTGCTCAACGGCTACGAGCTCACGCCCGAGCGCGAGGACGTCATGACCGCGTCGCTCCCGTACTACGCGTACGCGCTCGCGCTCATGGCCCGGAGGGACGACGCGCGCGTCTCCTCATGGGACGACTTGCCTCATTCGAAGGGCGCGCCGTTCGCGATCGGCGTGCTCACCGGGTCCGCGGCCGAGACCTACGTGAAGGAGCTCTGCGCCGCGCCCGGCGGCGCGTGCGTCGTGCGCTCGTACGACGGCAACACCGACGCGATGCGCGAGGTCGAGACGGGCAAGCTCGACGCGACGGTGCAGGACACGCCGATCGCGGCCTTCTACGCGTCGCGCTTCCCGAAGCTGCGCACCATCGGCGAGCCGCGGCGCAAGGGCTACTACGTCATGTACACGCCGAAGGGCGACGCGGCGATCGCGCGCGCGCTCGACGAGGCGATCGTCTCGATCACGACGAGCGGCGAGCTCGAGCGCATCGATCGCGCCTATGGCATCTGGGACGCGCGCCAGGGTGAGATCGTCGAGATCGCGCGCGCGAGCCGGTTCTACGGCTACGCGCCGCAACCCGCGCCCGCGAACGAGAAGAGCGCCGGTGCCGTTGACGCCGCGGCGCCGAAGGCCGACGACAGCCAGAGGCTCGGCGCGCGCAAGCACGGGCTCGACGTCGTGACGACATACGGCGCCGTGCTCCTCGAGTCGGCCGGGCTCACCGCGCTGCTCGCCGTGCTGAGCTTCCCGCTCGCGGCCGCGATCGGCCTCCTCGTCGCGCTCGGGCGCCTCTACGGCCCGCGCTGGCTCGGCGCGCCGCTCGCGCTCTACGTGGAGTTCCTGCGCGGCACGCCCGTCATGCTCCAGCTCTACTTCGTCTTCTTCTTCCTGCCCGAGGTCGGGATCGATTTGCCGCCCCTCGCGTGCGGCGTCGTCGGGCTCGCCGTGAACTACTCGGCGTACGAGTCCGAGATCTACCGCGCGGGCCTCCAGGCCGTGCCGCCCGGGC
>DASYCF010000382.1:0-2361 GCA_036500365.1 Byssovorax sp. | reverse complement strand
CCGCCGCAGCACATCCCGAGCTCGGCGCCGAGCGTGAAGGTCTTGAGCTCGTGGCGCGCGCCTTCGTCGGTCGCCATCGCCTCGAGCGAAGACATGATCTCGCGCTCGACGGCGCCGCCGCCGACGGTGCCGACGCAGCTCCCGTCCGTGCCGACGAACATCTTCTGCCCGGGCGTCGCGGGCGCCGAGCCGTGCCGCTCGACGACCGTCGCCATCGCGCCGCGATGGCCGCGCCGCGCGTGCTCCGCCGCGATGGCCAGGACGCGCGGTGGATCCGCCGCCTCGGCGACGAGGCCGACGCGCTCAACCCCGGCGACGTGGAGGTGAACCGGCTTGGGCATGCGACGCAGCACTTTACCGCACGTGACGCGTCACCGCCGCCCGCCGCCGCGCGAGGAGAAGAAGGCGCCGGCGCTCGCCTCCTGCGCCTGCTTGCGGGCGACGCACAGGCGCATGCTCTCGAGCGTCTCGGCGAGCGTCCGCGGCGCGCCCTCGAGCCGGGAGAGCCGGGCCTCATAGAGGGCCTGGAGCTCGCTCCTGTGGGCCTCGTCGCAGAACACACCGGCCCACGTGATGACGTGCGCGGCGCGCGAAGGTCGGGCGAGGATCGCCTCGAGGTGCTCCTTGAAGAACGCCCACGCGGCGTCGCGCGTCTCGGGCTTCGCGAGCTGCACCTCGAGCGGAGTCGCCCACTCGTTGCCGCGGAGGCTTGGGTCGAGCGCGAGGCCACGCGCGCGGGCCGCGAGCTCAGGACGCCGAGCCGAGCCGAGCGCCGCGAGGACTCGCACGCGCACCACCTCGTCGCTCGTGCGCCCGAGCAGCGCAAGCAGCGCGTCGAAGAGCGAGGCGTCGCCGTCCTCCATCGCCGTCGCGAGCGCGGGGCCGGCGAGGTTCGCGTCAACCGCGCCCGGGTGCAAAGCGCCATCGCCGCCGAAGCCGACGTACGCTAGCCCGCGCCGCGTCGCCTCCTCGCGCGCCGCCCGATCGCGAGCGTAGCTCGTCATGAGACGGACGACCCCGGACCGTAGCGACTGCCTCTCCGCCGTCTCGGTCGCGCCCTTCTTCGGCTGCCAGCCGAGCTCCGCGTAAAGCGGCCGGTAAAGAGTACCCTCGAAGAGGCGCGCGAAACCGACGGTCGATGAGCCCGGCGCGAACCAGTCGGCGGTCGACTGGATGAGGTCGCGCGCCGCGAACGCGACGGCGGGGTTCGGGTCGCGCACGAGCTCCGCGAGCGCGCGCATCGCGTCCGCCGCCGGGGTTGTCCCGCGGGAGAAGCCGGCGCGGACGCTCTGCGCGAAGCTCGAGCGCTCGCGCGGCGTCATCGACGCGAGCCCTGCCTTCGCGAGGTTCGCCGCGTCTTTCGGTGCCAGAGTCCAGCGGTAGTAGCCGAGGCCCTCCGCGTTCGGGTGCACCCAGGCCGGGCAACCTCGAACGGGCAGATCGAGATCGCCCGCGCGGGTCGTGAGCAGGGTGCACGCGGTGATGGTCTTCGCGCCGTCGGGCGCCCGGGCGCACACGGGCACCTCCCAGGTTGAGGCCGCGCTGCCCGTCGAGCCGAGCGGCAGATACCGCGACTGCTCGAGGTGGAGCTTCGGCTTCCCCGCTCCGCAGACGAGCGACGCCTCGATCAGCGGGACGCCGGGCTGATCGAGGAACGTCCTCATTGCCGTCGCTGCGTCTCGCTTCGAGCTGCGCGAGAGCGCGGCGAGGAGGTCGTCCGCGGTCGCGTTGCCGAACGCGTGCGCCGTCAGGTAGTCGTGGACGCCTGCCTGGAACGCCGCGGCCCCGAGGAAGTTCTCGAACATGCTGAGCACAGTCGCGCCCTTCACATAGGTGATCGAGTCGAATGCGTTCGAGATGTCGTTCGTGTCGCGCACGGGCTGCCGGATGCTCCGCGCCGCGACGAGCGCGTCGACGCCCATGGCCGCGTGCGTGCGCTCGAGCTCGGCGATGGACGTACCGAGCTCGGGCGCGACCTCGGCTGCGATCTTGTTGCCCATGAAGGTCGCGAACGCCTCGTTGAGCCACGTGTCGTCCCACCAGCGCATCGTGACGAGGTCGCCGGTCCACTGGTGCGCGAGCTCGTGCGCCATCACGTAGAAGTAGATGCGGCGCTGCTCGAGCGGCGCGCGCGCCGGGTCGAGGAGCACGAGGTACTCGCGGAACGTGATCGCGCCCGCGTTCTCCATCGCACCGCCCTTGTCGGGCACGGCGATGATGTCGAGCTTCTCGTACGGGAACGGGATGCCGAACCACCGCTCGAGCGCGGCGACGATCTCGCCCGTGTGGGCAAGCGCGTAGGCCAGCTCGTGGCCGCGACCCTTCGCGGCGACGCCGCGCAGCGGGAGCGGCGCCTTGCGC
>DASYCF010000381.1:0-4344 GCA_036500365.1 Byssovorax sp. | reverse complement strand
GACGGTCTCGAGGAGATGCGCGACGCTCACCGGCTTCGACAGGTAGAGCACGATGTCGCGCTGGTGGGCGCGCTTGCTGAACCCGGCGTTGGCCGAGAGCACGACGACCGGCACGCGCGGGAGCGTCACGTCGGCCGCGATCTGATCGAGCAGCTCGACCCCGTTCATCACGGGCATCATGAAGTCGAGCAAGATGAGCCCCGGCGGATCGCCGCGTCGCACCATGAGGTACTCGAGCGCCTCGACGCCGTTCGCCGCGGTCGACACGCGATAGCCCTCGTCCTCGAGCAGCTCCTGGAGCGTCTCGCAGATGGCGGGATCGTCGTCGACGACGAGGACTTCACGACCGGGAGGGGGCTTTACGTTCATAGGGCCAGTTGCGTGACGCTAGCAGACCGAGCGCGGCCGCGCGGATCGCGCCGAGCGCGACGCGCTGCTACGATCCGCACGACGTCATGGGGTGTTCCACGCATCGACTGGTCGGGGTTTTGCTGACCGTCGCGCTCACGGCGTGCGTCGAGGCGCCGCCCGCGCACCTCTCGCGGCTCGGCGTCCGCGTGAAGAGCGCGTGCCCGGCGACTGCCCCGGGTCCGGGCAGCGTCGCCGTCGACGTGCGCGCGGGGAGGCGTCACTCCGAGTCCGGCACGCTGTTCGTCACGAACCTCGGCCCGGCCGCGAAATCGGTCGAGATCACGCGCGTGTCGCGCGTCGAGGGCGCGTGTGAGGGCGACTGGGCGCGCACCTCTCCGCTCGACGCCGTCGACGCCGACACGTGCAAGCCTCCTGCACCCGCGACGCTCGCGCCCGGCGCGTGGCAGCAGATCGACGTCGGCGATCAGCGCGTCCACGCGAGCTGGCCTTGCACGAAGCTCGCCCTCGCAGTGTGGTTGAAGGTGGACGACCAGCTGATCTGTGCCGACGGGGGCGCCTGGATCGCAATGCAGGGTGAGCCTTAAGAGTCTGGCCGTCCGGCTGGGCGGGCACGTGTCGATCGGCTAAGAGCCGCACACGATGACGAAGCCCATCTATTTCTTCGGTGCGGGCCAGGCCGACGGCGACGCGAAGCAGAAGGAGACGCTCGGCGGAAAGGGCGCCGGCCTCGCGGAGATGACGCGCCTCGGCGTCCCGGTGCCCCCCGGGTTCACCATCCCGACCGACGTGTGCAACACGTTCTACGCCGCCGGGAAGAAGCTGCCTGACGACGTCGTCGCCGCGGTGAAGGACGGGCTCGCGCGCGTCGGCGCGATCGTCGACGCGGCGTTCGGCGATCCGGCGCGGCCGCTGCTCGTCTCGGTGCGGTCGGGCGCGCGCGCGTCGATGCCCGGCATGATGGACACGATCCTGAACCTCGGCCTCAACGCCGAGATCGTCGACGGCCTCGCCGCGCGCACCAAGAACCGGCGCTTCGCGCTCGATGCCTACCGGCGGTTCATCGTCACGTACGCCGACGTCGTGCTCGGGGTCGAGAAGCGCGCGTTCGAGCCCGCGCTCGCCGCGGCGCGGCGCGCGGCGGCGCGGCGGCTCGGCGTCGACGACTCGCGCCTCACGTCGGCCGAGCTCGAGCGCAAGGTCCCCGACTCGGCGCTCGACGAGCCCGCGCTCGAGGCGCTCGTCGAGGGCGAGAAGCGCATCGTCGCCGAGAAGGCCGGCGCGCCGTTCCCCGACGATCCGATGGAGCAGCTCTGGGGCGCGATCGGCGCCGTCTTCGAGAGCTGGCACAACCCGCGCGCGAAGGTCTACCGCGGCATGCACGACATCCCCGAGAGCTGGGGCACCGCGTGCAACGTGCAGGCGATGGTCTTCGGCAACCTGGGCGACGACTCGGGCACCGGCGTCGCCTTCACGCGCGACCCGTCGACCGGCGAGCGGCGCTTCTTCGGCGAGTGGCTCCCGAACGCGCAGGGCGAGGACGTCGTCGCCGGCGTGCGCACGCCGTTCCCGGTCGCCGGCGCGAGCGCAGACGCGCTCGAGGCGAAGATGCCCATCGCGTACGGCGAGCTCGTGGGCGTCTATCAAAAGCTCGAGAAGCACTTCCGCGACATGCAGGACCTCGAGTTCACCATCCAGGCGGGCAAGCTCTTCTTGCTCCAGTGCCGAACCGGCAAGCGCACCGGCCGCGCCGCCGTGCGCATCGCCGTCGAGATGGCCAAGGAGGGCCTCATCACGCAGCGCGAGGCCGTGCTCCGCGTCGACCCCGCGTCGATCGATCAGCTCCTGCACCCGAGCATCGACCCGTCGGCGCCGAAGCGCCTCCTCGCGCGCGGCCTGCCCGCGAGCCCCGGCGCCGCGAGCGGGCAGGTCGTCTTCACCGCCGACGAGGCCGAGCGCCGCGCGGGCCAGGGCAAGGCCGTCATCCTGGTGCGCGCGGAGACCAGCCCCGAGGACATCCACGGCATGAAGGCCGCGCGCGGCATCTTGACGGCGCGCGGCGGCATGACGAGCCACGCCGCCGTCGTCGCGCGCGGCATGGGCAAGTGCTGCGTCGCCGGTTGCAGCGCCGTCAGCGTGAACCACGGCGCCGAAGAGGCGCAGGTCACCGTCTACGACGAGGCGGGCCACCCGAAGGAGACCGTCACCGTGAAGGCGGGCGACGTGATCACGCTCGACGGCGGCACGGGCCAGGTCTTCCTCGGCGCCGTGCCCACCGTGCCCGCCGCGCTCTCCGCCGAGTTCGACGAGCTCATGGTCTGGGCCGACGAGGTGCGCACGATGAAGGTGCGCGCGAACGCCGACACGCCGCTCGACGCGCGCACCGCGCGGAACTTCGGGGCCGAGGGCATCGGCCTGTGCCGCACCGAGCACATGTTCTTCGACGAGGAGCGCATCGCCGCCGTGCGCGAGATGATCCTCGCGGGCGACGTGACCGCGCGGCGCCGCGCGCTCACGAAGCTCCTCCCGTTCCAGCGCGAGGACTTCCAGGGCGTGTTCCGCGCGATGGCCGGCCTGCCGGTCACCATCCGCCTGCTCGATCCGCCGCTCCACGAGTTCCTGCCGCACGACGCCGAGACCATCGCCGCGCTCGCGAAGGAGATGAAGGTCAGCGCCGCCGAGCTCGAGCGCAAGAACCAGGACCTCTTCGAATACAACCCGATGCTGGGCCACCGCGGCTGCCGCCTCGCCGTGACGTACCCCGAGATCTACGAGATGCAGGTGCGCGCGATCCTCGAGGCCGCGTGCGACGTCGCCGCGTCGGGCATCGGCGTGCACCCCGAGATCATGATCCCGCTCAGCATGACGAAGCGCGAGCTCGTGCTCATGCGCGAGATCGTCGAAGCCGTGAAGAAGGCCGTCTTCGCCGAGAAGAAGCGCGAGGTCGCGTTCACGTTCGGCACCATGATCGAGCTCCCGCGCGCCGCGATGGTGGCCGACGAGCTCGCCGAGGAGGCCGAGTTCTTCAGCTTCGGCACGAACGACCTCACGCAGACCGCGCTCGGCATCTCGCGCGACGACGCCGGCAAGTTCCTCGGCGCGTACGTCGAGGCCGGCATCTTCGCGAAGGATCCGTTCCAGCAGATCGACGAGCAAGGCGTCGGCGCGCTCGTCGAGATGGCGCGCGACCGCGGGCGCAAGACCCGCCCGAAGATCAAGCTCGGCATCTGCGGCGAGCACGGCGGCGACCCCGCCTCGATCCACTTCTTCGCGCGGACCGGGCTCGACTACGTGTCGTGCTCGCCGTTCCGTGTGCCGATCGCGCGCCTCGCCGCGGCCCAGGCCGCGATCGCGACGGCCAGCGCGACGCACGCGACCGCGTAGCCATACACTCACACCATGCGTCGCGTGGTGAGCTACGCGATCGCGACCCGCGCCACCGGAGTCGCCGCGATCGCGGTCGGCGTGGCGCTGAGCGCCGGGGCGTGCGGCGCGCGCTCGGGCCTCGACGTGGACAGCCTCTCCGAGGGCGGGTTCGGCGGCGCGGCGACGCACACGCCGCCCGCCGACTGCGCCGACGCCGGCGTGACCTTCATCTACGTGGTGACCGACGAGCCGAACCTGTACGCGTTCGACCCGACGACACTCGCGTTCACGCTCGTAGGGCCGTTCTCTTGCGCGCCGTCGGGCCCGCAGTCGATGGCCGTCGATCGCGCGGGACAGGCCTACGTCGAGTCGAACGAATACGCGATCTTCGAGGTGGAGCTCGGCGACGACGTGTGCGCGCGGACGCCGTACGTACCTCGGCGCATCCGCGACTTCGGCATGGCCTTCTCGTCCGACACGCAAGGTGGCGGCGAGTCGCTCTACCTCGTCGACGCGTCGTCTCGGCTCGCCCGGCTCGACCTCGACACGTTCGCGCCGCAGGTCGTCGGCACGTTCTCCGAGGACGTCGGAGAGAGCGAGCTCACCGGC
>DASYCF010000380.1:0-2381 GCA_036500365.1 Byssovorax sp. | reverse complement strand
GCCGTAGACGACGCCCGTGCGCGTCCGCGGGCCCCACGTGGGCGAGTCCAAGACCTTCGCGATGCCGAAATCGAGCACGCGGACCACCGTCCCGCCCGCGATGTCCCCCACGAGGAACACGTTCTCGGGCTTCAGATCCCGATGAATCACGCCCGCCGCGTGGATGGCGCCGAGCGCGGCGAGCACGGGGAGCAAGACGGCGACGGCGGACGCCGCCTCGACGCGGCCGAGCCGCCTCAGCGTGCCGCCGAGCGACTCGCCCTCGAGGTACTCCATCGCGAGGTAGGGGCCATATTCACCGCCGCCCGTGCCGTGCACCTCGACGACGTTCGGGTGACGAATGCGGCTCGCAGCCAGCCCTTCTTGCGCGAAGCGCAGCGTGAGCTCGTGGTTCTCCGCGAGATCGGGGTGCAGGATCTTGAGGGCCACGTCGCGCCCGGTCGCCGTCTCGACGGCGCGAAAGACCTGTCCCATGCCACCGCTGCCGATGTGCTCGGAGAGCAGGTATCGACCCTCGACGAGGCACCCTGGGAACGGCGGGTTCGGCGGCATGCGGACAGTGCAAGCAGGCGGTGAGGTGACGCCGATGCTCGCGTTCTCCTTCGCTAAAGTAAAGGTCAGCCGCGCGCTCGCGCGATCGCCCGGCCGATCTCCGCGAAGCCCGCGCCCATTTCCGACGGCGCGACGAACCGGGGCGGAACGCTGAGCGAGGCGAGGTGCCGGCGCACGTTGGCGACGCCGAACGTCGTTCGAAAGGCGGCGAAGGCCTGCGCGTCGTTGCCGCTGTCGCCGACGAACGCCCAACGCGCGCGCGCCGCGGTCGCGTCCTCGCCGAACGCGTGCTCGAGGAGGCGCACCGCGCCGCTCGCCTTGTCGTCGGCCTCGAACGTCAGGTGCAGATGCACGCTCGACACGTGCGTGCGCGCGCCCCTCGCCCGAGCTCCCGCGCGCATCGCCTCGATGACCTTGGGACCGACGCGTCGAAACTCGCCGACGTCGATCGTGACGTCCGACGCGCGCGCGTCGTTGTCGTCGGCGAGCGCCGCCTCGGGGTGCGCCGCCATGAGCTGGCGCGCGATCGCCGCGAGCGCGCTGCGCCGCAGGCCTCGCGCGCTCGGCGTGAGGGCGTCCGTCGACGCGACGCGCACGGCGTCTCCCTCGAGCGAGCGCAGCCACGCGAACGCGCCGTTCTCGACGACGACCGCGTCGACAGGCCACTGCCGCGCGATGACCTCGCCCCACCCGGACGGGCGGCCCGTGCACGCGACGAGCTTCTGGCCCGCGGCGCGGAGGTCGAACAGCGCCCCGTACGCAGCGATGCCGAGCGCCCCGCGATCGAGCACCGTGTCGTCGAGATCGAACACGACGCCGACGAGGCCGAGCGCGGTCTCGCGATCGAGCGCGTCTAGCGGCCTCACGCCGCCGTCACGCGGGCGATCACCGCCTTCAAATAGAGCCCCTCGGGGAACGCCGCCGGCACGGGGTGGTCTCCGCCCTGGAAATGTCGGTCGAACACGATGGCGCTCATGCGCGCGTCGCGGGCGCCGAGGGCGAGGGCCCGCGTGAGCTCGTCGATCGTCACGGCGCTCGAGCACGAGCACAGGACGAGCACGCCGCCTGGCCTCGTCGCGCGGCACGCGGCCGACGCGAGCGACCGATACGCGCCGAGCGCGCCCTCCTTGGATGCGCGCGACGGCGCCAGCTTCGGCGGGTCGCACACGACGAGGTCGTAGCCGCCGCGCATCCCCGCGCTTTGGAGCGCGAGCTTCGCGTCCTCCTTGGCAAAGTGGACGCGACCCTCGAGCCCGTTCGCGCGCGCGCACGCGGCGCCGACCTCGAGCGCGATCGCGCTCTCGTCGACCGCCGAGACCTCGATCGCCCCGCCGCGCGCGGCGGCCATCGCGAACGAGCCGACGAAGCAGAACGCGTCGAGCACGCGCCGGCCCTTCGCGAGCTGCTCGACGCGCGTCCGGAGGGCGCGTTGATCGAGATAGAAGCCGGTCTTCTGGCCGAGCGCGAGCGGGATCTCGTACGCGAGCCCGCGCTCCTTGAAGCGCAGGAGATCGACGGTGCCGTCGCCGCGGACGACGCCCGACGCGGGCTCGAAGCCCTCGAGCTTGCCGACGCTCGCTGGCGTTCGGTCGAGGATGGCGCGCAGCGGGAGCGCGGCGCCGAGCGCGTCGAACACGAGCCCCTCGCGGAGCTTCATCCCGATCGTGTTGAGCTGCACGACCGCGACGTCGCCGAACAGATCGACGGTGAGCGACGGGAGCTCGTCTCCTTCCGCGTGCACGAGGCGAAACGCGGTCGTCTCGTGGCCCGGCGCCGCGCTCGGGAGGCCGATCTCGCGCCGGTTCTCGATCGCCCGCACGACGCGCCGC
>DASYCF010000379.1:0-1822 GCA_036500365.1 Byssovorax sp. | reverse complement strand
CTTGGAACCGCCGCAGCTCTGGTCGAGCGTGTGCCCGGCCGACGTCGAGTCGACCTCGAACGCGATCGCCGCGCCGCCGAGCGCGACGCCGACGCCGCCGACGATCCACGGCCAAATCGACTGCGAAGGCGCGGACTTGGTGACGACCGGCGGCGGCGGGGGCGGCGGCGGAGGCTCGGCCTCGAGCGCGACCTCGACGGTCTGGTTGTCGGTGTCGGCGCCGAGCTCGACGCGCCGCTCGAAGCGCTTGTAGCCCTTCGCCGTGGCGGTGACGGTGACGGCGCCGGGGTCGTGGGTGGCCGACGCGCCGTAGCTCGCCTTCGGCAGCGGCCTGCCGTCGACCTCGACGGCGAGCTCGGGCAGCGACGCGACGGCCGGCGGCACGGAGACGGTCACGCGCGAGAGGTGCTTCGCGAGCTCGTCGCGGAGGCGCGTCGCGGCGGCGACGGCCTCGGGGAACTTCACCTGCGCGCCGATGCGGATCGCCGTGTCGAACTCGAGCCACGCGCTCGCCGTCTTGCCCTGGCGCCGGTGGCACTCGGCGAGGTTGAGCAGCATGTCGCCGCGCTTCGTGTTGTCGTAGGCCTGCTGGAGCCATTTGCACGCGTCGTCGAGCGTGGAGCGCCTCTCCATGAGCTTGCGCACGCGGTTCAGGTTCGCCTCGGTCGGGTCGGCGTCGTCGTCGGCGAGCGCGACGCGCGGCGCGGCGACGGCGCACGCGAGCGCGAGGGCCGCGAGCGCGCAGCGAAGGCGCGGAGCTTGGCGGGAGGTCACTTCTTCTTGGGCTTCCGGTAGACCTTCCACGGGTCGAACGGGTTCGGCGGGAGCGCGTCGCTCGACGCTGGGGGGCGTGCGGCGGCGCGCGCCGACGGCCACGGCATCGTGCGCGGATCGCGCCCGGCGTCGACGGCGTCGGCCGGCGCGGCGCCCGCGTCAGGCGGCGTCGCGTCGGCGGCGGCGCCCGCGTCGATCACCTGCGCGGCGGCCTCGGTCGTAGCCGGTCGAGGCGCGGGCGTCGGCGTGGGCGCGCGCGACGTCGGCGCGGCTTGCGGGCGCGCGTTGCCGCCGCGAGGCGCAGGCGCCGCGGCGGGCTCCGGGCTCGCGCCGACGTCGTCGTCCGTCTCGCTCACGGCGACGTAGTACCAGTCGAGGTTCGCGAGCGGATAGTATGCGTACTGCCACGCGTGCCCGTCGACGGCGTGCTCCTCGGTGCCGCTGTCGCCGCGCGCGATCGCGTCGACGACCTCCTTCGCGAGCGGCGCGTGCTTGCCCGACGGGCTGTCCTCCGAGATGATCTTGCCGTCGCGGCCGACGAGGTAGCGGCTCTGCACGTTCGCGAGCTTCGTCTCGCCCGGGCGCGCGAGCAGGCGGTCGAGCGACACGTCGAACACGACGACGCCGCGGAGCTCGCCCGCGTCGTCGTAGATCGCCTCGCTCGCAGGCAAAATCGCGCCGGCCGGCGTCGTGACGATCGCGCCCCACTTCACGCCCGTCGTCCCGAACACGAGCTTGAGCGACGCCGCGATCCGCGCGTCGTCGGGCGCGGCGGCGGCCATGCCGGGGTACGTCAGCGTCACGCCGTCCTTCAGCGCGACGACGGCGCGCGAGGCCGGGACGCCGACGTCGGCGATCGCGGCGCGGCGCTGCTCGGGCGTCATGCGGTACGGGTCGCCGCCGCTCGACTCGATGAACAAGCGCGAGAACGCGGGCGAGAGCCAGCCGAGCGAGCGGAGGAGCGGCGCGCTCGCGTCGTCCCCCGCGTTCGGGCCGAGCGACGCGACCGGCACGAGCACGCTGATGGGCTTTCCGTAGCGAGCCGACG
>DASYCF010000378.1:0-1519 GCA_036500365.1 Byssovorax sp. | reverse complement strand
GCGGCGTCCGCGCCCGCGATCCCCGCGCCCGCGCCGTCGACGCGTGAGGTGCCCGAGCCTCGCCGCTCGACGCCGTCGCTCGAGACGAACGGGTCGCACGCGTACGTGGAGCCCGCGGTCGCGCGCGATCGCGAGAGCGCGCGTCATGTCGCGGCGGAGCCCGTGCCGGAGGAGCGCGCGAGCGTTCGTGACGTGAAGCCGGTCGCGCCGCCGTCGGCGCCGCGCATCCCGGCCGAGCGCCGCAGCGCGCGCAAGGTCCAGGAGGAGGAGACGGTCGCCGAGCCGCCGCCGCCGCCCGCGCCGCCGAGTGTTCACGAGGTCGCCGCGGCCCCGGCCGCACCGGAGCCCGCGACGTTCGCGGAGGCGATGGAGGAGCAGCAGCACGTGCCGCCGCCGTCGCAAGAGCCGCCGCCCGCACCGATCGAAGCGGCGCCGCCCGTGCGCGTCGCGACGCCGGCGCCCGAGCCGCCCCCGCGTCCGAGCGCAGCGCCGAAGACCGGCGTCGAGTACTGGACCGGCCGCCCCGGTGTGCCGATGCCGACGCCGATGAACGCGCCGCGCACCGGCATCGGTGGTGGTGCGACCGGCGCGATGCCGCGTCGTGTTCAATACGATCCGCGTGCGGGCGCGAGCGCTCCGCGCGGGCCGATGCGTCCGGGCGGGCCGCAAGGCCGCGGGCCGATGATGGGTCGTCCGGGCGGCGCGGGTCCGCGTCGGTTCGGCATGACGGCTCAGCGCAGCAAGAGCGGCGCGTCGTCGACCGTCGAGATGGGCGCGCACAAGAAGGTCATCCGCATCGAGGAGAACATCACGCTCGCCTCGATGGCCGCGAAGATGAGCCTCAAGGCGACCGAGCTTCTGATGAAGCTCCTCTCCATGGGCATGACCGGCATCCACATCAACACGACGCTCGACGCCGACACGGCGAAGATCCTCGCCAGTGAGTTCGGCTGGGAAGTCGAGGACGTCGCGGTCAGCGAAGAAGAGAGCCTCGCGGCGGCGCGTGGCGAAGAAGCGAAGCCCCCGACGACCGCGGCGCAAGCCGCGGCGGCGGCGGCCGAGGGCGCGCCCGAGGTCGTCGAAGAGGGCTCCATCGTGCGTCCGCCGGTGGTCACCGTCATGGGCCACGTCGACCACGGCAAGACGAGCCTCCTCGACAAGATCCGCAAGGCGAACGTCGCCGGCGGCGAAGCGGGCGGCATCACCCAGCACATCGGCGCCTACAAGGTTACGACCGCGCACGGCACCATCGTGTTCTTGGACACGCCGGGCCACGAGGCGTTCACCGCGATGCGCGCGCGCGGCGCCAGCGTGACGGACCTCGTCGTCCTCGTCGTCGCGGCCGACGACGGCGTCATGCCGCAGACCAAGGAAGCCGTCGCGCACGCGAAGGCGGCCAAGGTGCCGATCATCGTCGCCATCAACAAAGTCGACAAGGCGGACGCCAAACCCGAGCGCGTGCGCACGGAACTGCTGCAGCACGAGATTCAGGTCGAATCGCTCGGCGGCGACGTGCTCG
>DASYCF010000377.1:0-2141 GCA_036500365.1 Byssovorax sp. | reverse complement strand
TCGACGACGAAGAGCTCGGTGCCGGGCGGTGCGTCGTCGCTCGACGTCCCGGGCGCGCCGCGGCCGCTCGCGTCGACCCGCAGCGACTCCCAGCCGACCGGCGTGGGCGCGACGGCGACGCACGCGAGCGCGAGGCCCGTCGACTGGCCATACGGACGGCCGGTCGGCGCGATCGTGCCGAGGCCGTGCACCTGACCGATCGGCGCGCCGCGCACGTCGACGAGCGCCTGCCGCACGCCGCCGTCGTCGAGGCTCCGCGCGACGAAGAGGTCGGCGCCGCGGCGCGGCGACGGCGCGCCGTGCGGGAGATCGCGCGCGAGGATCGACGTCGGTCGCGCCTCCGGCCGCGGCAGATCGAAGCGGACGGGCCTGCGCACGTGCGCCACGGCGGCGCGGATCGCGGTCGCGTCTGCTTCGGCGGGCGTCGCGTCGACCTCGGCGTCGGGCTGGTGCGCGGCGTCGGGCGCGTGAGCCGTCGGCGCGGCGACGCGCGAGCACGCGACGACCGACGAGACGGAGACGAACAGGAGCCCGAGCGAGGCGCGCGTCACAGGCCCTCGAGGTACGCGACGAGCGCGCGGCGATCGGCCGCGTCGAGCGTCCACGCGCGGCCCATCGTGTGGCCCTTCGACGAGAGCAGCGCGTCGAGCGTCGCGTAGCGGCCGTCGTGGAAGTACGGCGCGCTCCCGCCGACGAAGCGCAGCGACGGCGTGTCGAACGCCTCGCGATCGTCGCCGACCGCGGCGCTCCCGACGTCGTGCGCGAGCCCGTCGGTCGCGCCGCGCACGTGACACGAGCTGCACGCTTGCTCCTGCGAGTCGAAGATCGCGCGGCCGCGCGCGAGCATCTCCGCGGGAGCGGCGACGGAGGTGACGTGAGGCGCGTGCGCCCCGCGCACGTACGCGGCGAGCGCGTCGAGCTCGACGGGGCCGAGGCCGAGGCCGCCGAGGCGGCTCACCGTGTTCGCGATGTACGCCTTCAGCGTCGCGTGCTGGCCCGGCCAGCCGTACGGCGCCGCGCCGTCGGTGCGGCCCGCGAGCGCGATCGTCTGGCGCGGGCCGTCGGGCGTCGTCCACGTGATCGCGTCGTCGCGCGCGTCGGGGTGACAGCTCGCGCACGCCATCCCGTCGCGCGTGATCGCGAGGTCGGCGCTCCGATGAAAGAGGACGCGGCCCGCGGCGAACGCCTCGGTCACGCCGACGGGCGCGTAGTCCACGTCGATCGCGACGGCCTGCGCGGGGGGATCGCCGTCGAGCGGGACGACGGTGAGCCTCGGCGCGAACTGCGACCACACGACCGCCTCGCCGCGCGCGTCGTCGATCGCGACGCCGGTGGGGCCCGCGGCCACATGCACAC
Source organism: Byssovorax sp. (assembly GCA_036500365.1). GTDB lineage: Bacteria > Myxococcota_A > Polyangia > Polyangiales > Polyangiaceae > DASYCF01. The sequence continues at coordinate 785 of DASYCF010000377.1, read as the reverse complement.
GGCGGCGCTCGAGGCGCGACGGATCCTTGCCGCGCGCGTCGAGCTCGAGCACCACGTCGACGCCGAGGCAGGTGACGAAGAGGCTGCCCGTCGACGCGCGCACGGCCGCCGCCCGGGGCAACAAGCACTCGCTGCCGAGGCGAGCGCCGAGCGGCGCGACGGTCGTCGTGAGCGGCTCCTCGCGCGCGCCCTCGACGACCGATACGAGGGGCGCCTCCTTCGGCGGGCTCGCGAGGCTCTGGTCGCGCTGCGTGGTGCCGTAATAGCCGTTGCCGCCGATGACGGTGATGCCGAACGGATCCGCCTCCCCGCCGCGCGGCGCCACGGCGACCATCGGCGCGAAGACGCGCTCGTCGGCGCCGCGCGTCCACGTCGCGAGCGCGAAGCCCTGACAACCGGTTCGCTCCGCCGGCGCGCCGGACGCGACGGGCGCGGCGCGGACGCCGAGGGGGAGCGCGCGCGTCGCGTGTTCGCCGTCGAGGTCCACGACGCTCATCTTCGCGCCGACGACGTGCGACACGAACGCGCGCCGGCCGTCGGCCGAGACGGCGACGGCGCGCGGCTCGCGCGGCAACGCGACCGAGAAGCGCCGCGCGAGATCGGCGTCGACGTCGAGCGCGGTGAGCGTGCGCGCCCACGCGCTCGTGACGAGGAGCTCGCTCTTCGTGACGGCGAGCGAGACGGGCTCGGTCGGGACGTCGACCGTGCACAGCTCCGCGAGCGGACGCGCGACGCCGCGCGGCTCGAGCACGACGACGGCGTTGCGATCGCGCAGCGTGACGGCG
>DASYCF010000376.1:0-2028 GCA_036500365.1 Byssovorax sp. | reverse complement strand
GATCGCGCTCTTTCCGTTCTTCCTCATCGGCGTCGCGATGTCGTTCGGCGGGCTCACGCGCCCGCGAGGCCCGCGCGAGCTCCTGCGCGTCGGGGCGCCCGCGTACATCTGGTCCGACGCCGGGATGGGCCGCGCGTGCCTCCTCTTCGCCGCCGCCGGCATGATCCTCGGCGGGCTCGCGATCATGGGCGTCGGCGTCACGCGCGTGTTCGTCCCGACCGATCTCGCGTACCTCGGCCTCGCGCGTGAGGAGCTCGCCGCGGTCTCGCCGCGCCTCATCCCGCTCATCGCCCACGATCGCGCGGGCTTCGGCGGCGGGCTGTTCTCGGGCGGCCTCATCATCCTCGCGTGCGTGTGGTGCGGCGTTCGGCCCGGGGCGCGCGGCCTCTGGTGGGCGCTCCTCGTCGCGGGCGTCACGGGCTTCGGCTGCGCGATCGGCGTGCACCCGCTCATCGGCTACACGAGCTTCGCGCACCTCTTCCCGGCGTACGCGGGCGCGCTCGCCTTCGCCTGGGGGATGCGACTCTTGCACCCGGACATGTGCCGCGCCTCGCCGGGCGACCGGTTCGTCGAGCCGTGACGGAGCGAGGCTTTGCCGAAGCGACCGCGACGCGCCGCTTGCCGCCGGCGCCGAGCATGGGAAAAGTACGGACGTGAGCGCCAAGGTCACCGTCTACACGACCGACTACTGCCCCTACTGCGTCCGCGCCAAGGATCTCCTCAAGCGCAAGCACGTCGCCTTCGACGAGGTGAACGTCGAGACGCGCGACGATCTCCGGAGCTGGCTCGTCTCCGCCTCGGGGCAGCGCACCGTGCCGCAGATCTTCATCAACGGCGCGTCGGTCGGTGGCTTCACCGAGCTCGCCGCGCTCGACAAAAAGGGCCTGCTCGATCCGATGCTCGCCGAGACGGCCGCGCCCGACGCGCCGCGCTTGCCCGCCTGACGCCCGCTTCACCGGGTCGACCGGCCTGGCGACGGGACCGGGGAGCATTTCTTTGGTACCGTGCGTAGCACGTACCCGGCGCATCACGCGCTGCGTGCCCGCTCGCATGACCACCGAAGCCGACAACACCGCCGTCTCGGACGAGGCGTCGAGCGAAGACACGCTTGTTGGCAAGAGGATCCACAAGTACGAGATCATCCGCGTCATCGGCCGCGGCGGCATGGGCATGGTCTACGAGGCCGTGAACACCGCGATCTCGAAGCGCGTCGCGATGAAGTTCGTCGACGCGGAGCTCGCTCGCAACAAAGACGCCGTGGCGCGCTTCCAGCGCGAGGCGCAGGCCGCGAGCGCGGTCGAGAGCGCGCACATCGTCGAGATCTTCGACTCGGGCGAGACGGAGGACGGCGTCCCGTTCATCGTCATGGAGCTCCTCCGCGGCGAGGATCTCGGCCACCGCATCAAGCGCTGCGGCCGCCTGGATTTGCCGGAGGCCGCGCACGTCACGGCGCAGATCCTCCGTGGCCTCCACCGCGCGCACGCGGCGGGCATCGTCCACCGCGACCTCAAGCCCGACAACATCTTCCTGGTCGACCGCGACGACGAGCAGAACTTCGCCAAGATCCTCGACTTCGGCATCTCGAAGGTCCAGCGCGTCGGCCACGTCCCCGTGAGCACGCTCACGCGCCAGGGCACCGTCCTCGGCACGCCGTTCTACATGTCGCCCGAGCAGGCGCAGGCGCTGAGCGACATCGACGGCCGCACCGACCTCTGGTCCGTCGGCGCGATCCTCTACGAGTGCCTCTCGGGGCGGCCGCCGTACAACGGCACGACGTACGAGCAGGTCATCATCAACATTTGCATGAAGGACGCAGAGGATCTGCGCGTCCACAACCCCGGCGTCACCGAGCCGGTCGCGCAGCTCGTCGCGCGGGCGCTGTCACGCGAGCGCGACGCGCGCTTCTCGACCGCACGGGAGTTCCTCGACGCGCTCGTCAGCGCGACGGGCGGCCTCGTGTCGTCGCGCCCGGGCAGCCGCTCCTCGGGCGAGGAGCTCCTCGCGGCGATGACGCCGCGCGCCTCGGCG
>DASYCF010000375.1:0-3373 GCA_036500365.1 Byssovorax sp. | reverse complement strand
CTCGCGGGGGCGCTCCCGCACGGCACGGCGAAGCGCGAGATCGGGCGGCGCGTGCTCTCGACCCTCTACGAAGGCGCCGCGCCGACGTTCGTCGCGCTCGCGACGCGCATGGCGAACGGGAGCGCGCGCGGGCTCACCGGCCCCGGCATCCGCGCGCGTGTGTCGCTGTCGATCTCGGCCGCGCCGCACCTCGGCGTCGTGTCGTCCGATCCCCTCGCCTACGCGCTCGTGACCCGGCGCGAGCTCTCCGCCGACTGGCTCAGCGGCGCGACCGGCTCGCTCCTCGAACGGCGCTTGACGGGCCGGCTCCTCGAGCGCGCCGCGCGGGAGGCCGCGACGCGCGCGCGGCAAGGCGACACGAGCGCGCTCGAGCCCTTCGCCGCCGTGTTCGACGAGCACGCCGACGAGCCGCTCGTCGAGGCGTGGCGGAGCCTCCTCGCCGACCGCGAGACGCTCGTGTGGCGCCACGTCGCCGCCGCCCGCGGGCTGCTCTCGAGCGCGCTGCGACGGGCCGAGGAAGAGATCGAGGCGCACCTCTCGCCGGAGCTCTCGCCGACCGAGTGGCGGCGCGCGGCGACGTCGCTCGTGGCGAGCTTCGCCGTCGCGCCCGACGCGTCGCTCGCGCGCGCGCTCGGCGTCCTCGGCGAGCCGATCGTGCAGCGCGACCCGGGCGTCGTGATCGCGATGATGTGGGGCGTCCCGCGCGCGGCCGACGCCGAGCCCGAGGCGTGCGACGAGCTCCTCGCGCGGATCGCGAAGACGCACGCGCTCTACACGGCCGAGGCGCTGGTCGATCTCCGCGGTGAGTGCGGCGCCATCGGCGACGACGCCGCGCGGGCGACCGCCGCCGCCGTGAAGCACGCGCTCGAGGCCTCGTCCGACGAAGAGGTCGACGCCCTCGCCCGCGGCATCTACGGCGAGCTCGAGGGCACGCCGCAGAGCGAGCTCGCGACGTCGATCGAGCTCGCCGTGTCCGCGTTCCTCGAGCAGGGAACGCGCGAGGCGCGCACGCGGGCGCAGCGCGCGCTCGGCGACGCCGCCACCATCGTCGCCGCGCTCGAGATGATCCCGATCGACAAGCACGGCACGCCGATCGCCGGCCGGCGCGGCGTCGCCGCGACGGATCTGCGCGCCTTCGATCGCCACGTGCTCGAGGCGGGCGAGCTCAAGAGCCTGCTGCTGCTCGATCGCGCCGCGGGCGCCGCGTCCGCCGGCGTCGGCGCGCTCGACGATCTCGACGAGCGCGTCACGCGGTGGCTCCTCAAGTGCGAGTCGAGCGCGCAGCCCGCGGGCGAGCCGCCGGCGCACGTCGCGCTTCATCAGCGGCAGCTCCGCGCGCTGCTCCACATCATCGACGGCGAGACGACCGACTTCGAGGAGGGCGACCGGCGCGCGCGCGTGCAGGCGAGGTGGGCCCGCGCGAGCCGCCTCTTGCTCGCGCGCTTGAACGAGGAGGGCAGCTCGCCCTTCCGGCGCAGCGTCACGGCGACGCTCGCGCGCGCGCTCGACGCGCTCGTGCGCGACGGCGGGGCCGACGCGGTCGACGTGCTGCTCTACGCCGCGAGCCGCATGGGCGCCGCGAGCGACCTCGGCGTGCTGGCCGAGGCGAGCATGGACAACGGCGTCTCGCCCCTCGTCGACGCGTACGCGCGCTTCGATCAGGCGGTCGTCGACGGCCGCGAGGAGCAGGCGCTCGCCGCGCTCGAGGCGCTGACGACCGACATCCCCGCGGGGCTCTCGCAGCGCGTGGACGCGCTCCGCGGCGGCCTCTTGCGGCTCCTCCGCGCGCTCACGGGCGTCGCGCAGCTGCAAGACCTCGGGCCGCTCGCCGACGTCGACGCGTCGCCGCTCATCACGCTCGAGGACGCGCTGTCACGGCTCACGCAGCTCGTCCAGTCGGCGCACCGACGCGTCGGCGACGACGCCCCGGCGGCCGAGGGCGGCGGCTCGGGCGCGTACCCGCTCGCGATGGCGGTCTGCCGCGCGATCACGCCGGGGGCAGGCGCCGAGGCCACGCTCGAGCCCTACATCACCGCGACCATCGCCGCCGCGGGGCGCGCGCTGCCGCGGTCGCTCGCGCGCGTCGTCGCCATCGTGCTGCCGCGCGTCGCGCACTTGCCGCCCGCGCCCTTGCCGACGGTCGCCGCGCCGAGCATCCCGCCGACGCGCAGCGCGCCGCCGCCTGCGTCGCGGCGCGGCGTGCGCCTCCCCGCCTGGATGCCCGCGCGGCGCACTCTCGGCGGCTTCTACGTCGTCGGCCCGCTCGGACAAGGCGGCAGCGGCACCGTGTTCGTCGTCACGCGCGCCGAGGAGCGGCACGACGCCGACGCCGAGCGCTTCGCGCTCAAGGTCCCCGAGTTCGACGCGAACGCCGCGCGGAGCCTCTCCGAGGCGGACTTCCTCCGCATCTTCCGGTCCGAGGCGAGCGCGCTCTTGTCGATCCCCGAGCACGAGAACCTCGCGAAGTTCGTCACCTTCGACGCGGGCGCGAAGCCGAAGCCGATCCTCGTGATGGAGCTCGTCGAGGGCGCGAGCCTCGACGCCGTGCTGGAGGCGCGCGCGCTGACCACCGCGCGCGCGTTCACGATCCTCGACGGCCTGCTCGCCGCGCTCGGCGCGATGCACGGCGTCGAGGTCGGCCACCTCGACCTGAAGCCATCGAACGTCATCCTGCGCGGCGGCGAGGAGCGCCCGGTGCTCGTCGACTTCGGCCTCGCGGGCCGCCACATCCGGCCGGGCTGCGGCACGGGCAACTACGTCGCGCCCGAGGTCTGGGTCGAGGGCCAGCCCGGCGCCTCGCCGCTCACGGCCGACGTCTACGCGTTCGGCTGCGTCGCGTACGAGCTCCTCACCGGCGAGACGCTCTTCGACGCCGCGAACGAGGTCGCGCTCGTGTCGGCGCACCTCACGCACGACGGCATGCCCGCGCCCGTGAAGCGCCTCGCGCAGGACCCGAAGAAGGCCGCGCTCGGGATGCTGCTGCACGGCTGCTTGCGGCACGCGCCCGCGGCGCGGATGAACGTCGGCGCGCTGCGTCCCGAGCTCGCCCGCGCCGCGCGGGAGCTCGCCCAGGCGAGCTGGCCGCTGTAGAGCGTAGGCTCCTCCCAGCATCGCGCGACCGAGGAAGGCCCGCTCCGCACCTGAGCCTGAGCCTGAGCCTGAGCCTGAGCCTGAGCCTGAGCCTGAGCGTGAGCCTCAGCCTGAGCCTGAGCCCGAAGCAGAGGCAGAGGCAGCGCCTACCTCGGTCCAAGTTCGGGCGAGCAGCGCCGCCACGGGCTCGGGCTCGGGCTCGGGCTCGGGCTCGGGTGCGGGCTCGGGCTCGGGCTCGGGTGCGGGCTCGGGCTCGGGCTCGGGCTCGGGTGCGGGCTCGGGC
>DASYCF010000374.1:0-6733 GCA_036500365.1 Byssovorax sp. | reverse complement strand
CGGCCACGAGCTCGGCGACCTCGTGCACACCTCGCGGCGGATCGTCCTGTTCAACACGGTGTTCCGCGCCGAGGCGCGCCGCGCCGGCGCCGTCTTCGCCGAGCTCGAGGCGCTCTTCGACAAACAGGCCGACGCGAAGATGTTCGCTGGCGACGGGCTCCACCCCTCCGCTGCAGCGCACGACGCGTGGGCCGCCGAGCTCGCGCCGCTCGTCGCCGACGTCCTCGCCGACAAACCGCCGCCGCCGCTCGACGATCCCGGGGACCTCCTGCGATGAGGCGCCTCGCCGCCGCGCTCGCGCTCTCGCTCTCGCTCCTCGCGGCGTGCAGCGCGGTCGACGCGCCTGCGCGAGCGCCCGCCGCGCCCGCGTGCCCCGAGCCACCGCGCGATCACGACGCGCTCGTGGCGGCGCTCGGTCCCCCGCGCGGCGCGACCGACGTGGCGTTCTCGGCGGACGGCAAGCTCCTCGCGATCGCGGCAAACGATCGCGTGGTGACCGTCATCGACCCAGCCACGCTCGACGTGCGCGCCCGCGTCCTCGTGCCGCGGCCGGCGCGCGGCCTCGCGTTCGACGCGCGCGGCGGCCTCCTCGTCGTCGACGAGATCGGCGACGGCTACCGCGTCGACGTCGCGTCGCAGCTCGTCGAGCACGAGCGCGTCGACGCCACCGTCCCGGCGCTCGGCGGCCACATGGCGATGTCGCGCGATCGTCGCCGCGCCGCGTTCGTGCAGGGGAGCCTCGTCGTCACGGTGGACGCCGCGCTCACGAAGCGCGTGCAGCACGATGGCGCGTGGACGCACGTGTCGCTCTCGGCCGACGGCGAGCGCCTCTTCGCCGTCGATCTGCGGCCCGAGTCGAAGATCGGCGCCGCCCTCTGGTCGACGTCGGCGAAGGAGCCCGTGCGCGAGGTGCCCGCGCCCGTGACCGGCGGCGCGCTGCGGCCCGACGGCGAGGCCTACGCGATCGCGCGCGGCGCAGCGGAGGTCTCGATCTTCGACGCGGCCACCGGCGCGGCGACGAAGTTCACGCTCGACGAGGCGGTGTCGACGCTCGGCTGGAGCGGAGACGGTCGCTTCCTCGCCTGCGGTGGGCGCGACCGCGTGCTCGTGTGGGACGTCGAGAAGGCCGCCGTCGCCGCGCGCGTCGACCGCGCGTCGCCGCTCGGCTTCACCTTTCGACCCGACAGCGGCGCGCTCGCGGTCGTCGGCAGCGGCGACGTCGCCGTGGTCGATCTCCACGGCGGCGCCGTCGTGCGGGTGCCGGTCCCGACGCGCGTGTTCGAGCTCGCCTGGAGCCCCGACGGCGCGCAGCTCGCGGCGACGGCGGGCTCGTCGACGGCCGCGGCCCTCGTCGTCGACGTGCCGACGCGTCGCGTTCGCGCCGTCGCGCCCGGCCCCGACACGCCGACGTCGATCGCGTGGAGCCACGACGGCGCGACGCTCGCGGCGATCGCGGGCCCGGGGGAGGGCGGCCGCGTGCGCGCGTTCTCCGCGACGACCGGCGCGCTGCGCTTCGAGCTCACGGACCCGCGCGCGAAATACGCCGATCGCGTGCTCTTCTCGAGCGACGATCGGCTCCTCGTCGTCACGAGCGGCGCGGGCTTCTCGTCGTGGGACGCGGCGACGGGCGCGTTCGTCGCCGGCGTGCCGCTCGACGGCGCGAGCGACGGCGTCGTCGTCGCGCCGCTCCCGCGCGGGCGCTCGATCGCCCTCGTCGCCGCGGGCAAATCGGGTGACCTCCTGCTCCTCGATCTCGCGTCCGGCAAGCGCGTCGGCGCGGTGGCGCACGTGCACGAGCGCGTGCTCGCGGCGTCGTTCCGGGGCGACGGCGAGGTGCTCTGCGTCGGAACCGAGGCCGACGCGTACCTCTTCGAGGCGCTTCATCCATCGGGCGCCGACGTCACCTGGCAGAAGCGGCGCCTCGAGGAGCAGCAGGTCAGCGCCGCGGCGTGGGGCCCGAGCGGCAACGTGCTCTTCACGGGCACCGTCGCCGGTCTCGTGCGCGCGTGGGACGTCGTCGCGTCGCGCGCGATGGTCCTCGGCGTCCACGTCGGCAGCGTGCGCGAGATGGGCGTGAGCGCAGACGGCGCGCGCCTCGCGACGTCCGGCGGCTTCGAGGCGGATCTTTGGGACGTCGCCGAGGGCAAGCTCGCCGCGCGCGGACCCGCCGCTGCCCTGGTGCCGATCGCCTGGCACCCGACGCGCCCGGTCCTCGCGCTCGGCCTCTCGGGGCTCCGCGTGCTGCGCGTCGCCGACGGCGCGGACGTCGAGCTCGCCGTCACGCGCGGCGCCGCCCTCGCCGCGTCGAGCGTCGGCCTCTTTGGTGGTGACGCCCACGCGCTCGACCTGCTCCGCGTTCGGGCGCTCCCCGACGCGACGTCACCGCTCGCGCCCGTCGCCGCGTCGAACGCGCGCGCCGAGCCGCTCGACGAGCTCATCCGCGGCTGCCCGGCGTACGCGAGCGGCGAGCCCAGGCTTCTGACGCCGGCCGAACCGCGCTAAGAGATCGGCCGCGCATGGCGGCTCGACTCGGCAAGGTGCTCGCGCGGTGCGCCCTCGGCCCGTTGAACTACGCCGGGTCGCTGATCATGGCGAGCCGCGTCGCGGAGGCGCTGAACGAGCTCTCGCCGTCGAACCTCTACGGCGGCTATCTCCGCGGCGTCGACGAGACGGCGAAGCTCGCCGGCCTCGGCCGCGGCGACGTCGAGGGCGCGCTCCCGCGCGGCGAGGTGCGCGCGGCCGCCGATCACCTCGCGGGCTCGCAGGCCGCCGCGCTCGCCGCGTGGAATGCCCACGCGGGTCAGTTCGGAGGGCTCCTCGCAGGGGTCGCCGATCTCACCGTCGACGGGCGCGTCCCCGACGTGCCGCTCTGCCTCGAGCGCCTCGCCGCGAAGGTCGCGCGCGACAAGGACTTCGCGAACCCGCTGCGCGCCCTCGCGAGCGACGTCGAGCGCTGGCAGAACGTCCTCCAGGAGTGTCACGATCTCCTCGAGAGCGGCGGCGCGATCCACCGCGCGTACCGGCGGCGGCGTCTACGCACCGTCGGCCTCGGCGTCGTGGCGGGGCTGGCGATCTCGGGCGTCGCGTTCTTTGGCCTCCGCGTGCGGGCCGCGCACGCGCGCGTCGAGGAGCGGCTCGCCCTCGCGACGACCTCGCTCGGTCCGTGCGCCGTGCTCGATCTGACCGAGGACGAGCTCTCCGGCGGCTCGAGCGCCCAGCTGAAGCGCGCCGCGGAGCTCAAGGAGACGTGCGTCGAGCGGCGCCGCGTCGAGGCCGCCGCCGCGGCCGAGCGTGAGAAGAAGGCCGCCGAGGAGCGCGCCGTCCGCGAGAGGAAGGAGGCGCGCGACAAGGCCTGCGCCGCGCTGGCCGATCACGCCGCGTCCGGCAGCGTGGGTGACGGCGACTTCGAGGTGGCCGGCCCGTCGCTGCCGCTCCTCCGCCGCGTGTCGAAGGGGGAGCTCGACGTCGCCGATCTCGGCCCCGCGTCGCCGACGTTCCCGTGCGCCGACACGCCGGCCGGCAAGAGGCTCGACGCGGCGTTCGCGAGCGCGGTGCTGAAGTCGGCGTGGGCGCGCGACGACGAGCTCTCGGAGGCGAGCTCGGCCGCGCTCGCCGCCCACGCGCTCGATTTCCCGCTCGCGCAGCGCGTCGCGTTTTCGAAGCACGCCGACGTCGTCGCACAGCGCGCCATCCTCGGCGGCGAGGCGGCGCTCCTCGCGCGCGCGGCGAAGCTCTGCAAGCTCGCGGGGGACTTCGGCTTCCCGCCGCGCGGCTTCTGCCCGGGCGCCATCAAGCTCTCGACCTCCGCGTCGGCCGCCCCGCCGGCGGGAGCCGCGCCGTGATCGGCCGCGCCGTCGTCGGGATCGCGCTCGCGCTGGTCGCCTGCGACGGCAAGCGCGCACCCGAGGCCGCCTCGCGCGTGCGGATCGAGCTCGTGAGCCCGGGCGAGATCCGCCTCGTGCCCGAGGTGCAGCAGCTCCCGAACTGCCTCGCGTTCACCGCGTCCGACGCGGGCGTCGTGCGCCTCCTCACGATGAACGAGGCGGGCGCCGCGGCGCCCTGTCCGGCCGGCCAGCCGATCGGCGGCGTGTCGTTCCGCATCCCGAAGCAGGAGGGCCACGTCCGGATCATCGTCGTGTTCGCCGACACCGCCGTCGAGTCGCGCGCGATCGCCGCCGAGGTGCGCGAGCTCGCGACGCGCGGCAAGCCCGTCACGGGCATGGATCTGCGCGCCCCGGGCAACGTCGCGGTCGGCACGATCGACTTCACGCCGTAGGGGTCGCCCGGCCGCTCGAAGCGGCCACCGCGACCGCGGCGTGCGCGCGCGCCGGTCGATGAGCATGTGCGACGGCGTGTGGTGCACTACGCTCCAAGCTCTGCCTGTCGACGTCGCGCCGCCCACCGCGCCCGAGGACATCGTCCCCCCGGGCGCCGAGCAGCCGCCTCCGCGGCCGGACCCCTACGTGCGCGTCGGCGCCGATCGCGTGCGCTACCTCCGCGACGCGACCGAGGCGTACCCCGCGATGCTCACCGCGATCGAGCGCGCCGAGCGCGAGGTGCTCATCGAGATCTACTGGTTCGGCGCCGACCGTGTCGGCGAGAAGTTCCGCGCGGCGCTCGTCGACCGGGCGCGGCGTGGCGTGCGCGTGTCGATCGTCTACGACACCATCGGCAGCTGGGAGACCCCCGCGAGCTTCTGGCTGCCGCTCGTCGACGCCGGCGCCGAGGTGCACGAGTTCGAGCCGCTCTGGCCGCCGCGCGCGTTCCGGCGTGGTCGCGTGCCATTGCGCGATCACCGCAAGATCGTCGTGGTCGACGGCGACGTCGGCTTCACCGGCGGCATCAACGTGGGCGAGCTGTGGGAGCCGCCCGACGCGCCCCAGCTCGCGTTCCGCGACGACGCGGTGGAGCTCCACGGCCCGTCGGTCCGCGCGCTCCGGGCGCGCTTCTTCGACACGTGGCGCCGCGTGGGCCGCGGCGTGCCGGACGACGCCGACGATCCCGTCGCGTCGCGCGCGGCGAAGGGCGCGCCCGTCCGCGTGCTCGCGAACCGCTTCGGCACGCGGCCGAAGCGCGAGATCCGGAGCGCGTACCTCTACGGCCTGCGCCACGCGACGACGACGATCGACATCGCGAACGCGTATTTTCTGCCCGACGCGATCTTCCTGCACGCGCTCCGCAACGCCGCGAGGCGGGGCGTGCGCGTGCGCGTGCTCGTGCCCGACCAGTCCGACGTGTGGATCGTCTCGCTCGCGGCGCAGTCGCTGTTCGGGCGCATGCTCGCGTCGAAGATCCACGTCTTCGCCTACCTGCCGCGCGTGCTCCACACGAAGACCGCCGTGTTCGATGGCCGCTACACGCTCATCGGCAGCCACAACCTCGACGCGATGTCGTTCCGCTACAACCTCGAATGCGACGTTCTCGTCGACTCGACCGACTTCGCCGGGATCGTCTCGGCGTCGTTCGAGCGCGATCTCGCCGAGTCGCACGAGAAGGACCTCGCGGCGTGGCGCGCGCGCCCGCTGTGGGTCCGCGTGCTCGGCTGGATCGCGGCGCTGTTCCGTCGCTGGCTGTAGCGGCGCGTCAGGCGTGGTCGAAGCGGTCGAGGTTCATCACCTTCGTCCACGCGCTCACGAAGTCGGACACGAGCTTGTGCTGCGCGTCCGCGCTCGCGTACACCTCGGCGATCGCGCGGAGCTCCGCGTTCGAGCCGAAGAGCAGGTCGACGCGCGTGGCCGTCCACCGGAGCGCGCCCGTCGCCCGCTCGCGGCCCTCGAAGACGTCCTTCGCGTCGGAGACCGCCCTCCACTCCGTGCCCATGTCGAGCAGGTTCACGAAGAAGTCGTTCGTCAGCGCGCCCGGGCGCTTCGTGAGCGCGCCGTGCGGCGACGCGCTCGCGCCGAGCACGCGCAGGCCGCCGACGAGCACGGTCATCTCGGGCGCGGTCAGCGTGAGGAGCTGCGCCTTGTCGACGAGGAGCGCCTCCGACGGCACCGAGAACGCGCTCTTCTGGTAGTTGCGGAAGCCATCGGCGACGGGCTCGAGCACGGCGAACGAGGCGACGTCGGTCTGCGCCTGCGTCGCGTCGGCGCGGCCAGGCCGGAAGGGCACCGTCACGGCGTGGCCGGCGGCCTTGGCGGCCTGCTCGACGGCCGCCGAGCCGCCGAGCACCAGCAGATCGGCGAGCGAGACCTTCTTGCCGCCGGTCGCGCTCGCGTCGAAGGCGCGCTGCACGCCCTCGAGCGCCGCGAGCACCTTCGCGAGCTCGGCCGGGCGGTTGACCGCCCAGTCCTTCTGCGGCGCGAGGCGCAAGCGCGCGCCGTTCGCGCCGCCGCGCTTGTCGGAGCCGCGGAACGTCGAGGCCGAGGCCCACGCCGCCGACACGAGCTCGGCGACGCCGAGCCCCGTCGCGAGGATCTTCGCCTTGAGCGACGCGACGTCGTGCGCGTCGATCAGCGCGTGATCGGCCTTCGGGATCGGGTCCTGCCAGATCAGCTCCTCGGTGGGCACCTCGGGGCCGAGGTAGCGCGCGCGCGGCCCCATGTCGCGGTGCGTGAGCTTGAACCACGCGCGGGCGAACGCCTCGGCGAGCTGCTCGGGGTGCGCGAGGAAGCGGCGCGAGATCTTCTCGTACGCGGGGTCGAAGCGGAGCGAGAGATCGGTCGTGAGCATCGACGGGTGCGTGCGCTTCGTCGCGTCGTGCGCGCCCGGCACCGTGTCGGCGCCGGCGCCG
>DASYCF010000373.1:0-4547 GCA_036500365.1 Byssovorax sp. | reverse complement strand
GTGCTCGGCGGCGCCGCCGACACGCACACGAGCACGCCGCTCAGCGCCGAGCTCGGCCCGCACGCGCCGCCGGCCCCGCTCTACGACGAGGTCGACGTCATGTTCTACCTCGCGCAGAAAAAGGCCGACGGATCGGTCGACTGGGCCCCATCCAAGCCGACGACGATGATGCCGTTCGTCGACGCCGTCGAGCCCGACGCCCTCGGCCTCTTGTGGTGCGCGCGCGTCGCCTTCGGCTGAGTCCCGCCTCAGCCGTCGGTCGCGCCGAAGTGCGTCGTCACGTCGACCGCGTCCTTGACGCTCACGCCGAGGTAGCTCGGCGGCTTCATCGAGAAGTCGCTCATGTTCACGCGGGTGGAGCCCGTCACGTCGATCGTCGCGCCCGAGCGCTTCGCGTCGTAGTGGAAGCTCACGTTCTTCTTCGAGCCGTGCAGCGTCATCGTACCCGTCGTGTCGCCCGAGGTCGTCCCGCCGTCGCCGGGGAACTTGAGCGCCGAGCGCGCGACGGAGAGCGTCGTCGTCGGGTATTTGTCGGTCTCGAGCGCCTCCTTCGTGTGCCTGTCGCGGAGGTCGATGCCCGTCGACAGGTTCGCGAGGTTGACGGTGATCGTGACGGTGGTGCCGTCGTCGACGATCGACGTGTCCTTCGACGTGCCGACGATGCTCATGCCGGCGGGTCCGCTGGCCTTGAAGGTGGTCTCGGCGGCGCCCGTCCGCGCGAGCTTCGCGGAGGCGACGGCGGCGACGGCGGTGAGCGTGAGCGCAAAGGAGAGGGCGATGGAGCGGCGGTGCGCGCGGAGTCGAGCAAGCATGTCCTGCGACATGACACAGCCCGCGCCGCGTCGCACGCCAAAGCCGGCGCGAACACGCCCGTTTCCGCGTCGGAAACCTGCGGCGCTCGACATGGCCAGCCTTGAAGCGTATTTCCCGACTGCGATGGGAGCGGGGTGTGCGCGTGCGCGACGGGGCCGCCTCGTCGTCGTCGCGCTGGCCGCCGTAGCGCTCGCGGCCTGCGGATCGAAGAGGGATCCGAGCCAGCGCGTCGCGGCGACCGCGCGCAGGGTGCCGGCGACGCCAGGGACCAGCCGATGGTCGCCGCCGCCCCCGCCGCCCCAGGCGACGCCGCTCCCGCGGGCCAACGCCGAGGGCGTCTACGAGACAGGAGGCATGCGCTACCTCGTTCGCATGACCGGCGGCGCGAAGCTCGGCGATCGCGTGCCGACCGTCGTCGACTTCCACGGCCACGGCGGAACGCCGGAGAACCACCAGAAGCGCTACGTCGGCGGCATCCACGAGCGCGCCCGCTTCATCATCCCGTACGGCTTCGACCGCGCGGACCACGGCTTCGAGTGGTTCCCGCAGGGGGCCGCCTACGCGTCGAACCACTCGACGCTCGCGCGCGAGCTGCCGCGCATCGCGCAGCGCGCGGCGCGCGGGGTCGACGCCATCGCGGCGGCGTGGCCGACGCGCGGCAAGCCGATCGTCACGGGGATCTCGCAGGGCGCCGTCATCTCGTACGCGCTCGCCTTGCTCCACCCGAACGAGATCTCGTGGGCGTGCCCCGTGTCGGGGCAGGTGCCGCCCCAGCTCTTGAGCTCGGCGCACCCCGCTGCGCCGCTCCCCGAGGTGCACGGCTTCCACGGCGACCAAGATCACTTGATGGAGATCAAGGACGGCCGGCACACGGTGCGCTCGCTCCAGCGCCTCGGCTACGTGGCCGATCTGCGTGAGTACCGCGGCCACGGCCACAACGACCTCGACCTCGCGATCCCCGACGTCCAGTCGTGCCTGTCACGCGGGATCCGCAGCGCACGCAGCCGCTGATTCGTACTAGGCTCCGGCGCCATGCCGGACGTCATCGAGGTCGCGAAGTCGAGTCGCGCCATGTGCCGCACGTGCCGCAAGACGATCGAGAAGGGCACGCTGCGCCTCGGCGAAGAGGTCGTGAACACGTTCTCGGAGGGCGGCACGACGCACCTCTGGCATCACCTCGCGTGCGGCGCGAAGAAGAAGCCGACGCAGCTGAAGAACGCGCTCGCGACGTACGAGGGCGAGGTCCCCGAGCGCGCCGAGCTCGACGCGGCGATCGCCGCGAACGAGGCGAAGCAGAAGCCCGTCAAGCTCCCGTACGCGGAGCGCGCGACGACGGGCCGCTCGCACTGCGGCGCCTGCCACGAGACGATCGAGAAGGGCACGTTCCGCATCGCGACCGAGCGCGAGCCCGACCCGAGCGGCATGACGATGGGCGCGCCGCGCTTCTGGCACGCGAAGTGTGCGCCGGGCGAGGACATGGGCGCCCTCTTCGAGTCGCTGAAGGAGAACAGCAAGGGCCTCTCCGACGCCGATTTCGACGAGCTCGCCAAGGCGATCGGCGCCTGACGCGCTCGCTCACGTCACGCGGGTGCCCTGCCTCAAGATGAAGCCGGGCGCGGCGGCGAAGCCCACCTTGGGGTAGTAGTCGACGGCCGCGGGCGCGCTCAACAGCACGACGTTCGCGGCGCCGCCCGCCTCCTGCGTGCGCCGCACGAGCTCGCGGCCGACGCCGAGCCTCTGGTAGTCGAGGCGCACGGCGAGGTCCGACAGGTACGTCGCGTAGCAAAAGTCGCTGAGGCTGCGCGCGACGCCGACGAGGCGTGCGTCGTCCCACGCCGAGACGACGAGGTTCGCGCGCTCGAGCATCTGCCGCATTCGGTCGCGCTCGCCCTCCGGCCGCCGCGCGCCGAGGGTCGAGTCGACGTAGACCTCGATCACGGCGTCGAGATCGAGGTCGTTCCCGAGTCGGTACGTGATGTGGCCTTCGCTCAAGGCTTCTCTCCGACGACGATGCGCGCCGCCGCCCGCGCGTTGAGGGCCGATACGCTGCCCGACGGCCTCGACCCCGCGGCGAGCGGGCTGAGGAGGATCTCGCGCGAGGCGCCCGGCGCGAGGTGGAAGTGGTCGTCCGACGGATCGAACGCGCCCGCGTCGATCGCGACGGCCTGCGCGAAGTCGCGCGTGCGCACCGTGAGCACGTACGCGCCGTCGCCGCGCGGCGCGGCGCGCGCCTCGAGGCCGACGTCGGGCAGGCGGTCCCGCGCGAGCCCGAGCGGCAAGAAGAAGCCCTCGCCGAGCGCGCCTCCCGACGCCGACGTGAGCCGCGCGTGCGCGACGTCGAACGAAGGCGGCCCGAAGCGGTACGCGTACGTGGTGTCGGCGAAGCGGCCGAGGATCTGCTCGCACGAGAGCTCGATCGCGGCGTGCGCCTCGACGCGGACCCTCGCCTCGCTCGACGCGACCTTCGCGGCGCCGTCGCGGTAGAGCGACAGATCGACCATCGCCTCGAGCGGCGTGCCGCGATCGTTGACCACGTGCACGAACGCGCCGCTCTGGCCCTCGTCGCTGAAGAAGATCGCGATCGGCTGCATCGCCCGCGCGGCGTAGTGGAGCGCGGCCTTCGGCGAGCCGCTCGAGTCCACGAGGCCGAGGCTCGCGCCCGGCCAGAGGTCGCGCAGGAACCAAACGAGCGCGCCGGCGCACGTCGATCGCGCCCGCCGCCACTCCGTCATCGTCGCGTACACGAGCTCGCCGCCCGCCACGCGGCCGAGGGCGAGGTAGCGCTCCATGTCGCCGTAGCGCAGGCGCATCGGGTCGACGCCGAAGAGCTCGCCGACGTAGTGGTCGCGCACGTCGTCGTAGTCCCAGCCCGCGCCGCGGTCGCGGGGCGTGCGCGCCTTCCACCGCGGGTGGTGGGGAGGCCGCTCGTTGTCGGCGAGGAGCCGGTCGATCACGCGCGACGCGGGCAGCTGACCCACGGCGAGGCACTCGGCGGCGAAGCGCACCTCGGCGCGCCGCGCGTCGGTCAGCGGGCAGAGGTAGGCGCCGACGCCGTAGTAGAACGACACGCCCGAGTTGACCTGGAACGGCATCGCGCCGCCGCTCGGCGCGTTGTCGACGTACGGCACGTCGGGCCGCGCCTCGCGCGCGGCGTCGGGGAGCCACGCGTCGAAGAGCGGGCTCGTCCACGCCTCGCGCGGGAGGCCGAGCATCGCCGGCTGCTGCGTGACCTCGTTGCCGCCGCAGAGGATCGCGAGCGAAGGGCACGCCTCGACGCGCGCGAGCACGGCGCGCGCCTCGCGCTTTGCCTCGACCTCGAACGCGGCGTCGCCCGTCGGGTAGTCCAGGTTCGCGAACGCGAAGTCCTGCCACACGAGCACGCCGCGCGCGTCGCACGCGGCGTAGAGCGCGTCGTCGCCGTACATCGTCGCGCCCGACACGCGGAGCATGTTCATCCCGGCTGCTGCCGCCGCCGCGACCGCGCGATCGACCTCCACGGCGGTCGAGGCGAGCCCGACGACGTCGATCGGCGTCCAGCACGCGCCGCGGCAGAACACGCGCACGCCCTCGACGCGCAGCGCGAACGACGCGCCGTCGGCGCCGCGATCGATCGCGAGCGCGCGGAAGCCGACGTGCCCGAGATCGATCGTCGTCGTCGCGCCGCCTGCGCGGACCTCGACGGTGAGCGCGAGGCGCGCCGGCTCGCCGTGCGTGTGCGGCCACCAGCGCGGCGG
>DASYCF010000372.1:0-3738 GCA_036500365.1 Byssovorax sp. | reverse complement strand
CGCTCCACGCGGCGCCGCCGGACCGACCCGTCCCGATGTTCCTCGCGCTGCCGGATGCCTCCCGCGTCGACCAGCGGCGCGCGGGCTTCGAGGGCGACGTGCTCGAGCGGCTCGCGGCGGCGTCCGGAGGCAGGGTCCAGGCCGTCGACGCGCGCGTGTACCGCGCGGACAACGCGGGCTTCGCGCTCGCGCTGTCGGGCGCGCTCGACGCGCTCGCACACGGCGACGCGCACGTGCTCGTGGGCGGCGTCGACAGCTACGTCGACGAAGAGGTCCTGCGCGCGCTCGACGACGAGCGCCGCCTCTACTCGACGAAGGGCGACGGCATCCACGCAGGGGAGGGCGCCGCGTTCGCGCTCGTCTCGCGCGCGGCGACGCCCGACGCGTACGCCGCGATCGTGGACGTCTCGACGGCCGAAGAGTCGATGGACGACGACGCGCCCAGCCTCGCGAGCGCGATGACCCGGGCGCTCCGCAGCGCGGCGGCGGCGTCACCCGGCGGCCGCGTCGCGTGGCTCCTCAGCGACTTCAACGGCGAGGACCACCGCGCGAGCGAGTGGAGCAAGGTCACCATCCGACTCGCCGAAGAGCTCGGCGAGGCCGAGGCGGATCGCTTCGTCGAGAGCACGGGCGACGTCGGCGCGGCCACCGGGGCGCTCCTCTTGACGATCGCGTGCCGCCTCACGTCGGCGCGCGCGCGGCCGCACGGCTCGGCCACGATCGCGCTCTCCTCCGAGGGCTCGACGCGCGCCGCGGTCACGGTCTCGTTCGGAGGTCCTCGATGAGCCCGAGGTCACACGCGACCGAGCGCGCGGCGATCCTGAGCGAGGTGATCGAGCGCGTCTTGTTCGATCTGCGGCGCGGCGGCGCGGACGAGGCCACGCGCGTCGCCCTCGAGCTCGCGGCGTACGAGATCGTGGCGTGGGCGTCGCCCGACGGCACGGACGAGGAGCACCTCGCGCACCTCGAGCGCGCGACGGAGGCGATCGACAGCGCCCGCGCGGCGCTCGCGAGCCCGCGCGCCGCGGCGTCGATCGGCGAGATCGCGGCTTCGCTCCAGCGCGCGCGCGCCACCACGATCGACGCGATCGTCGCCGCGCAAGGCGCAGAGCTGCGCGCGGGTCGACGGCCCGCGCCGGGCGCAGCGGCAGCCGCGCCGTTCGTCGCGAGCGTCGGCGTGCCTGCGCTGCACCGCGCGCCCGTGCGCGCGCGCGTCGCGCTGGAGGCCCTCGCCCCGGTCGCGTCCGTGCCCTCCGCGCCGCTGCCGCGCACCATCGGCGAGCTCCTCGCGCTCGCGGACCGCGACGACGCGGACGAGGCGCCCGCCGCGCCGATCCGCGCGACGGTCGTCGCGCGCACGCCGGAGCAGCATCAGCTCGACGGCATCGCGCGCGACTGCCTCGAGGACGTCGGGAACATGAGCAACCTGCGGCGGCCCTTCGCCGACGGCGACTGGCTCGACGCCGCGCGCTTCGACGACCGGCTCCTCGCGAACCTCGACGCGCTCGTCGCGCTGGGCGTCGCCGAGCCGGGCGCGCACGCCCGCATCGATGTCGTCGATCCGCTCGTGTCCTACGCGGGCGAGCTGCACCAGGGAGATTTCGGTCGCGCGTTCGCGCTGTCGTTCGTGCTCGGGTGCTTCGAGGGCGAGGCGTCGGCGCGCGCGGCCGTGTCGGCCGTGCGGCGCGCGCACCCGGCGGCGCTCCCCGCGCACGCGGACGCGCTGCGGCTCGCCTCGGGCGACGCGATCGGCCGCGCGACGAACGCGCTGCTGCTCGACGCGCGCGCGGAGCTCGTCGAGCTCGGCCTCGACGTCCTCGCCGCGCGGCGCGAGGCGAGCTTCGCGTCCGTCGTCGCGCACCTCTCGCACCCGTCGTCGAGGGTCGTCGCCGCCGCTGCGCGGTGTCTCGGCGGCGTGGCGGAGCGCGAGGCGGCGGCGGGCGCGCTCGCCGAGCTCCTCGACGCCGACGACGATCGGGTGTTCTTCGCCGTGGTCGAGGCGCTCGCCGTGCTCGGCGATCCGCAGGGCCTGCTGGCGCTTCGTGAGCGCCTCTCGCTCGAGGCCGAGACGCGCGGCCTCGAGAGCGACGCGTTCGTCGAGCGCGGCCTCCTCTTGCTCGCGGCGATCGGCGCGGCGACCGACGCGGCGCTGGTCCGCGCCCTCGCGCTGCGCGGCGTCGGCCACAGGCGCGCCCTCGGGTGGTTCGGACACCCGGCTCACGTCGACGTGCTGCTCGCCGATCTCGCGACGCTCGCGAGCGTGCGACCCGGGCCCGCGTACCCGTCGCCCGCCGAGATCGCCACCGTCGAGGCGCTCCACCGCATCGTGGGTGCCGAGCTCCGCGTGCCGCTCGAGCTCGTGCCGGAGACGGTCGCGACGACGGATCTCGTCCGCGATCCCGAGGTGTGGGCGGGCGCGTGGGTCGCCGTGCGCGACCGGCTGCCGAGGGGTGGGCGGGTGCGCTTCGGTCGACCGTGGTCGGGCGCCGCCGTCGTCGACGAGCTCGCGCGGTCCGGCCGACCGGGCGAACGCGTCCAGCTCGCGCGTGAGCTCGCCGTCGCGACGCACGGCGCCTCACGCCTCGACGTCGAAGGCTGGGTCGAGGCTCAGCTCCGCGAGCTCGGTCGCCTCCGCGAAGGCTTCGATCGCGGCGCCTGGGCGGTGAATGCTGGCACCTGGCTCGGCGACCGCTGACGTCCGACGACGATCGCGGCGCCGAAGCTCCTCCGTCGCTCAGTGCGGTCCGGTCGTGCTGCACACGTGGTTGATGCAGCTCTCGGTCGTGTCGCAGCAGTCGGCCGCGGTCGCGCAGTGGTCCCCGTCGTTCGAGCAGCCGCCGCCGCTGTTCGACATGCACACGCCCGCGCCGCCGTCGGTCTGTGAGCAGTAGCCGCCGCAGCAGTCGACGCCCGACTGACAACCCTGCCCATCGGCCTTGCACGGGTTCAGCGCCCAGTAGCCGCGCATGTTGAGCGTCGTCGAGTCTTGCCCCGGCAGGTAGAACGCGGGGTGGCTCGGGTCGACGCCCGGCTGCGGGTTTTGATCGATCGCCGCGACCCAGAGCTGCTTCGTGCCGCAGCCCTCGCCGCAGTAGGCCGGGCCCGTGAGCTGGTTGCCCCACGTGCGCCGCGAGTGGAAGACGACCCAGAAGTAGCCGCCGGACGCGACGGGCGCGAACGTCGGCTCGTAGTCGAGGTGCTGATCGCGCGCGCCCGCGGCGAACGGGTAGCTCGTGCCGTTCAGCGCATCGAGCGGGATCTCGACGCCGGGGACGTCGACACTCGCGAGGTACAGATCGCTCGCGTTGCCGAGCGAGCCGTACGTGCTCGAGCGTTGATAGAGGACCCACTTGTGATCCGGCGAGACCGTCGGGAAGCCGATGTAGTTCGTGTTCGTGTCGGCGCCGCCCGCGACGAGCAGGCGATCGTTGGTCGCCGTCTGCCCGGACTCGGACCAGTCCATCGCGTGGAGATCGAACGTGGTCGGCGCGACGTAGGTGAACAGCGCGTCGTCGGGTGAGAACGCGGGCATGAGCGGCTGCAGCGCGTCGAGCCCGCTGTTCGGGATGACGACGCCGGTCACCGCGTCGAACGCGCCGGAGGCCGTCGCGATCGGGCCGCGCAGCGGAGCCCAGTTCTCGACCACGACCTTGCCGTCCGCGGAGAGGCCCGAGAGCGCCCACGGCGACGCGCCGCTGAACTCTTCGCCCATCGAGAAGCTCGCCGCGCTGTTCACGA
>DASYCF010000371.1:0-9008 GCA_036500365.1 Byssovorax sp. | reverse complement strand
GTGCGCCTTGTCGACGGTGCCGTCGCTCTTCAGCGCGGGCGCGTAGATGACGACCTGCGTCCCGTTGCCGTCGCTCGCGTCGGCGAGCGAGATGAACCCGCCGCCGTACTGCACGACCGTGACCTCGCCCTCCTTCGGGTTCACGCGCGCGTTCAGCCGGAGGTCGCGCGCGGCGAGCGGCTGCAAGCCGTCCGCGGTGCGCCGTGATGACCTCCGCCGTCCCCGTCGCGTCGGGCGCCTTCGGCCGCGCGACGACGCCGAGCGCGCCGAAGAGCGACTCCTGCTTCGACTCCTCGAGCGGCGCGCTGCTCGCGTCGCCGATCCCCGCGAGGTCGACGAGCACGTCGTGCGCCTTGTCACCGAGTGCGGACGCGACAATCCGCGACCAGCCGAAGGCGAAGTCAAAGAGCATCGTGCGCCGCGGTATCAGATTAGTTGCGTTGACGACGACGTCTCGAAGGGGTAGACGCGCGGCGTGGCTACCCTTGCTCGCGCACGCTTCACGGTCGCATGCTTCATCCTGGGCGCCCTCGTCGCTGTCCACTTCGGCTGTGGCGGAGGATCATCATGTGAGGCGCCGACGGCTAGTGCGTGCGCTTGCTATGCGAATCCGCCGGGCGATGTGCAGAGCACGGACACCTGCGACACCAGCGCAGGCGGCCTGTGCTGCTCCCAGAGCGGCGTTGCATGCTACTGTGAAGCCTTGCCCTGTATGAATCTCGGCGATGCGTGTATCTGTTCTGCGCCGAATTCCTCGACCGCGGGAAACGCTAAGTCCTGTTCGGCACCCGCGGGAGGTGCGTGTTGCGCCAGCGAGAGCCAGTGCGTCTGCGGACACTCGAATACCTGCATTAATGGCGAGACGCGGGTTCCCATCTGCAAGGGTCAGACGATTCCGTGCGGCAATGGCAGGACGCATGTGACTTCTTGCTCCGCCGAGTTTCCGTAGCAGGCCGGGGGACACTCGATCGTTCCTGCCGGTCTACGCCGCCCAGAGTCCTTGCGCGACGACGTTCAGCGTCGTCACGGGGGCGCCCCGGGGACCACGGGGGGACCACGAGACCACGTCGGCGACGCTCGCCAGCGTCAACCCTGTCCGCCTGCGCGTCGGCCGCTTCGCGCACCGGACGGTGGTCACGACGCGCGCGTCCGCAGCCTCGCGAGGACGTCGGCGGCGTCAACGGTCTACGTCCTGCGCAAGAAGGCGCTCGGCGTGGTCGCGTAGATCACATGCAGGCTGAGCCGTACCTGGTGCCGACGGTCACGCCCGCCCACGCGGGCGCCTGGCGCCTCGCTCACCCCATCGGCGCCGTTTCCGGGCCGCCGCGACCGCCCCCGGACCCTCGAGGGATCGGGCTTCTTCGCTCACGCTCCCCGACAGATGAAGCTTCTTTCGCTTCGCTCCGGAGGAGTCATCGCGCAGCACAGCCGAGCGCCGTCGCGCGTTCACGCGCTGCATTCGCAGTGACGCTTCGGGGCTTCGCGTGGCCCCATATCGCGAGCACCTTTGCGTACGCGTCGCACGCGCCAGCGCGATCGCCCTTCAGCTCGAGCGCGCGGCCGAGATCGAGCGAGGCGCGGAGATGGTCGATCGTGGAGTCGAACAGATCGCACGCCACCGCGCCGCGTTTCAAATGCGGGATCGCATCGTCGACCTTTCCCGCGAGCAGATACACGCGGCCAGCGGCCGCCTCGGGGCTGCCCGCGCGACCGGAAAACGTGATCCCGCCAATCGACAACAGGGTCGACGGCGGCCCCAGCTCCGCGAGCGCGTCGATCGCAGATTTTGCCTCGGCCGGCGTGAGCGCCGGGCTCGCCCAGCCGTAGCTCCACACGACGCCGGGGTACGCGCCTGCGGCGAGCTTGTCCTCGATCCACTTGCGGCGCAGCGCCTCGAAGCTCGGCGGCGGCGGCTCGGTCGCAGGATAGGCGAGGCGCGCCACCGTAAGGAAGACGTCGATGCCGAGCTCGAGGAACGACTCCTTCGGCCATGCCTCGCTCCGCGCGACGAAGTCCTTCGCGATCCGCTGTACCGCGGCGGCATCGCCCGTCTCGAGCGCGACGTCGAGCCGCTGGGTGGCGACCATCAGGCGCAGCCAATAGAGCGAGTGGACGAGCGGATCCGCGTCGAGCGCGGCGGCTTCTTTCTTCGTGGCGGCCTCCGCGCGCGGAAAATCTCCCGCGAGGATCGCAAGGCGCGCCTCGTATCCAAGGCGGTTCGCCTCTGGCCCGAAGACGGGCGGCAGGGCGGCGACGCCCTTCTTGGTCGTCTCTTCGAGGAGCTGCGTCGTCGCGCCCGTGCTCGCCATGAGATTGACTGCAGCGTTCAGCCAAAACGGGTTTCGGTCGACCGCCTTGTTGAAGTCTCCGAGCGAGTCTTCGCACCGGTCGGCGCCGCGTTCGCTCCAGCCCTTGATGGCGTGGCACTCGGCGCCGTCGATCGAGAACTGCCCGCACGTGTCGTAGGCGGCGAGCCCCTCTTCGAGCCTTCCTTGGACGACGAGCGCGTCGGCCTTCACTTCCCATTCGACCGGATCGCGCGGGTCGAGCGCGAGTGCGCGCTCGACGATCGGGAGCGCCGCCGGTGTGAAGTAATGCACGACCGAGTGCCACATGAGGATCTCGGTGTCCTTCGGGTAGCGCTCCTCGAGCGCGTGCAGGCGCTTGTCCGCTTCGCGCACATCCTGGACTTGCGGCTGCAGATACGGTTGCACGGCCGTCATCAACGCCTGATCCCGATCGGTGAGGCGCGTGCGCAGCCCGGCGGCCTTCTCGAACTCGGCGCTGCGCATGTCCGGGTCCAGCATCGTCAGCATCACCAACGACAGGCGGAGGTGCGCCTCCGGCATCCCCGGATCGAGCGCGACGGCCTTGAGGAGATGGTCTGCCCCGATGAACCACGTGTTGTCGTAGATCGCTTGGAGACCGGCGACGTATTCGGCGGCGGCCTCGGGCACGCTCGTCTTGGGCGCTGGCAAATCCACGATGCGCGTCACCCCGGGGAGCGCCGCTCCGCTCGCGGGCGCCGCGCTGACACGCGAAGACGCGGCGGCGCTCGTGGCGCCGGTCGGTTGCGACGCGCCGCAACGAGGCCAAAGTGCGACCGTCCCGGCGACGACGGCCAGACCTCCCAGCGCGAGAAACACCGCGCGCGAGCGCGTCGGCCGCGCTCCCTCCGCGGGCGTCCGCGCTGGGGACTCGGGCTTCGCGGGCGTTGCGGGCGTTGCGGGCGCGACCGCGTTCTCCGTCTCCGCGAGCGACAGCGGCGTGGCTTGTGTCTTGGCGAGCGGTGAGGGCGTGGAGCCCGCGGCGGCGAGCTCGGGCAAAAGCGCTTCGAGCGCGTCAGCGAAGCGCGCCATGTCGCCATAGCGATCCTGGGGAGGCTTTCGTAGTGCGCGCTCGATGACGCGGGCGACCTCGCGCGCGAGCGGCACGCCCTCGATCGGCGCCGGTGCGTCGCGCAACATCGACGCCACGACCTCGGGGACGGAGTGGCCGCTCCAAGGCAGGCGGCACGTGAGCGCCTCGAACAAGGTGACGGCGAGCGCGAACTGATCGGTGCGTCCGTCGACGACTTCGCCGCGCGCTTGCTCCGGTGCGAGATAGGCGGGCGTCCCGACGATGGCGCCGTGCTCGGTGAGGGTCGACGGTCCTTCTGCGGATGCGCTCTTCACGATGCCGAAATCGAGGATGACGGGTCGGCCATCCTCTCGAAGCATGATGTTGTCGGGCTTCACGTCGCGGTGAACGATGCCGTGCGCGTGCGCAAACGCGAGCGCACGCGCGCAATCGGCGAAGACTCGGATCGCCTCAGCGAGAGTCAGCGGTTCCTTCTGAAGGCGCGCGCGGAGGCTCTGACCGCGCACGAGCTCCATCACGATGAACGCCCCGCCGTCGTCGGTCTCGCCGACGTCGTAGACGTGGATGATATGCGGATGCTCCAGCTTCGCGACCGCGCGGGCCTCGCGGAGCATGCGCTCGCGCGCCTTCGAGTCGCCGAGCGCGTTGTGCGCGAGGAGCTTCACCGCGACTTCGCGGTCGAGCTTCGGATCGC
Source organism: Byssovorax sp. (assembly GCA_036500365.1). GTDB lineage: Bacteria > Myxococcota_A > Polyangia > Polyangiales > Polyangiaceae > DASYCF01. The sequence goes on along the minus strand of DASYCF010000371.1, from coordinate 4,954 downwards.
GCGCGCGCACCACGCGGCCCATCCCCCCAGCGCCGAGCTCCGCGATGGAGACGTAGCGGCCCCCAATCGTCTCGCTTCCCGCGCCCCCCGACACGCGGGGATGGTTTCACGGCGACCGAAATCCCTCAAGGGCGACAAAGCATCGTACGCCCGTCGGTGCGCCCCGACCCAGGCAGCGATGCCAGGCGAGCGAAGCTCGCGGGGCACCGCACCTCCCAGCGGGGCGGCCCCTCGCGCCGGCCCTACGCGACCTCCCAGTCGTCGCGACCGGATTTGTCGCGATGCCTCGCGAACCGCGCTCGCGAGGCACGCGTCGATCCCCTCGCCCCCGCCTCGGCGCGCTGCGCGCGCCGTAGTCGGGGCGAGAGGATTTGAACCTCCGACTCCCTGGTCCCGAACCAGGTGCGCTACCAGGCTGCGCTACGCCCCGTTGCGTCGCGCCCGCTGCCGGGTCGACGCGGCGCGCACTCTGGTGGGACGCCCCGACCCTGTCAAGCGCCGCGTCGCCTCTCACGCGAGAACCGGGAATCAGCTGAAATAGCTCGGAAATCTTGGGTGGGCGCTGGTCTATGTTAAAGTGCCACTGGAATTCCCGTCGTGACCTTTGGACTCGCCGCACTCGCGCGGAACGCTACCTGAGGAGACATCGTGCCCATCGAGCTTCCCCCCGTTCGCATCCTCATCGTCGACGACGACCGCGCCATCTGCGACCTCATGCAGACCTTGCTCGAGCGCGACGGCTACGCCGTGAAGGCGCTCTCCGATCCGTTGCAGGTCGAGGAGGAGGTCCGCGTCGGCGGCTACCACCTCATCATCCTCGACCTCATGATGCCCAAGCTCGACGGCATCGAGGTGCTGAAGCGCATCCGCAAGGTCGACACCGACATCGCCGTCGTCATCTTCACCGGCTTCCCGAACCTCGAGACGGCCGTGCAATCGATGAAGCTCGACGCCGTCGACTACATCAAGAAGCCCTTCGACGTGGACCAGTTCCGCGAGGTGCTCACGCGCGTCATGCGCAAGAAGGGCCTCGCGCGCACGCCCGAGGAGCAGCTCCACCGCGTCATCGGCGACACGATCCGCGGCCTGCGCAAGGACAAGGACCTCACGCTCAAGCAGATGGCGCGGCGCACCGGCCTCAGCGTCTCGCTCCTCTCGCAGATCGAGCGCGCCGAGTCCTCTGCGTCGATCTCGTCGCTCTACAAGATCGCCGTCGCCCTCGAGTCGCGCATTCAAGATCTCTTCGGTCAGTACTGACCCCAACCCGCGTCACCGAGGCTCACGCATCGCGGCGCCGACGTCGACCGTCGCGCGCACGCCGAGCGCGAACGTGCCCGCGTACGAGAAGCCCGCCGAGGGCGTCAACGACGCCACGTTCGCGCGCGCGCCGGCGTCGAGCGTCCACGACTCCGAGAACCGCCACGCGACGCCGCCGCCGACGAGCAGCTCCGCGTGGCCCGGCGCCTCGAACGACGGCGCGCCGTACCAGAGCGCCGCGTTCGCCCCCTCGACGTCGACGGCCGCGTAGGGGCGCAGCGCTCCACGCGCCAGCGCGTAGCCGCCGCGCGCCTCGGCGTAGACCTCCGTCGGCGCGCGGTAGCCGCGGCTGTCGTCGACGAGGCTGCCGACGACGAGCGCCGTCGCCGCGAGCGTCGCCGCGCCGGCCGACCACGCGAGCGCGCCGCCGACGATCGGGCGGACGGTGCCGCTCCCGAACTGCACGTGCTGCGTCGACTTGCCCTCGCCCGCGAGCTCGCCCGCGCTCGGCTCCACCTTGCCGATCGGGATCGACGCGCCGAGCCGCGCCGACGCGACGAGGCCGCCTCGCGCGCCCGCGAAGCGAAGCATCGCCCACATGTCCGCGGGGCCGGCCTGCACCTCGTCCGCTTGACGCACGCCGGGCGGCGCCGCGATCGGCGCGCCGCTCGTCGCTGCGTAGCTCGACGTCGCGTCGATCACGCGCACGTCGACGCGCGCCTCGACGGCGACCCACGGCGCGAGCCCGTACGCGAGGTCGATCGGCGCGTCGAACACGGCGAGCCCGAGCCGCTCGACGTACGGCGCGCCCCCGCACGCGCTCGCGAGCGACGCGCACGTCGCCGTCCTCGTCTCGTGCGCCACGACGCCGGCGAGCCCCAGGCGGAGGTCGAACACATCGGCGGCGATCGGCCCCGCCTCGCTCGTCGGCGCGAGGTCGTCTGCGACGGCTCCGCTGGCGCGCGGCGTGGACGCGGCGGCGCTGTCGGCGCGCGCGCTCGCCGGACCCGCGCACGCCGCCGCCGCGACGCACGCCGCGCACGCGCGGAGTCGACCCCTCACCGCGTCAGCGTGCGGTCCCGCGCCGCGCGTCGCAAGCGCGACTTCTTCGTCGAGCTCGCTCGGCTACGATGCGCCCCATGACGGAATTCCACGAGAAGACCCTCGCCGCCGATTTCATCACGCCCGTCCGCGCGTACGCCGTCGTCTACAAGGCGCTCGGGCACCGCTCGTCGTTCCTGTTCGAGTCCGTCGTGCCGGGCGAGCGGTGGGGGCGCTACTCGATCATCGGCTGCCTGCCCGCGTCGGAGTCGCAGCTCGGGAGGCCGGCGCCGATCGCGGAGCTCATGCAGGAGGTCGCCGCGATCCCGCGGCCCGCGAGCTTCGTCGAGGCGCTGTCGCGCGCGCGCGTCGGCTGGCTCTCCTACGACGTCGCGAACCACCTGAACGGCATCGCGCCGTGGGACGACGAGGCGCCGCTCGCGCGCTTCATGTGCGACATGACCATCATCCTGTTCGACAACCTCGAGCAGACGCTGACCATCGGCAGCCCGAACGCCGGCACCGTGCTCCGCTGCGAGCAGGAGCTCCGACGCGCCGCCGAGCTCGCGCCGATGCCGATGCCCGATCGCGGCGCCGCCCCGCCGCACGTCGACGTGAGCCTCTCGGACGACGCGTTCGCCGCGAAGGTCGCGCGGGCGAAGGAGTACATCGCCGCGGGCGACGCGTTCCAGATCGTGCTGGCGCGGCGCTTCACGGCGCCGTTCCGCGCGTCGGATCCGTTCGACGTCTACCGCGCCCTGCGCGTGCTGTCGCCTTCGCCTTACCTCTACTTCATGCACTTCGCGGAGAGCGAGGTCGTCGTGCCGCTCGACATCGCGGGCGCCTCGCCCGAGACGATGGCGCGCTATGCCGACGGCCGCGTCACGCTGCGGCCCATCGCCGGCACGCGGCCGCGCGGCAAAGACGCCGACGACGACGCGCGCCTCGAGCGGGAGCTCCTCGCCGACGCGAAGGAGCGCGCCGAGCACGTCATGCTCGTCGACCTCGCGCGGAACGACGTCGGCCGCGTCGCGAAGCCCGGCACCGTGCAGATCACGCAAGAGATGAAGGTCGAGCGCTTCTCGCACGTGATGCACATCGTGAGCGAGGTCACGGGCGAGGTCCGCGACGACGCGACGCCCGCCGACGTGCTCGCCTCGGCGTTCCCCGCCGGCACGCTCTCGGGCGCGCCGAAGGTCCGCGCGATGCAGATCATCCGCGAGCTCGAGACCGGCGCGCGCAACCACTACGGCGGCGGCATCGGCTACTTCATGCCCGGCGGCGAGTTCGACGTCGCCATCGCCATCCGCACCGTCGTCGCCTTCCAGGGCCAGTACGAGCTCATGGCCGGCGCCGGCGTGGTCGAGGGCAGCGACCCCGCGGCCGAGGCCGAGGAGACGCGCAACAAGGCGAAGGCCGGCCTCGCCGCGATCAAGGCCGCGCAAGACGCCTACGAGCGCAAGGTCGCCGAGGACGAGGCGAAGGCGAAGCGCGAGGCCGACGCCGCCGCGAAGGCCGCCGCCACGTCTCAGTAGGGCTCGAACGGGATCCGCTCGTGCGCCACGAACGCGCGCACGCTCGGGCGCTGCCACACGCGATCGGCGAACGCGCGCACGCGCGCCGGCACCTCGTGCCCGTTCAGGATCAAGCGGTGCAGCATGAACGCGAGGTCCGCGTCGGCGACGCAGAAGCCGCCGCCGAACAGCGCGTCGCGATCGGCCGGGACGACGGCCTCGGCCACGCGCGCGAGCTTCGCCGCCGCCGCCTCGCCCGCCTTCGTCAGCGGCGCCGTCGCCTTGCCGTAGAACATCGTCGCGGTCGAGCGCTCCTCGCGCAGCGCGCCGAGGTCGGAGCGGATCCAGCCGAGGAGCTGCCGCGCCCGCGCGCGGTCCTTCACGTCGTTCGGCAGCGCGCGCGGCGCGTCGGGGAACGCGTCGTCGAGGTAGTCGACGATCGCCGCCGACTCGGCGAGCCAGAAGTCGCCGTGGCGCAGCGCGGGCACGCGGCCCGTCACCGTCGCGTCGCGGAACGCGGGCGCGTCTTGCTCGTGCGTGTTCAGGGCGACCGGCCGCACGTCGAACGCGAGGCCCTTCTCGGTGAGGGCGACGAACGCGGTGAAGGCGTACGGGCTGATCCAGAACGAGTCGACGAAGAGCTCGAGGTCGGACATGCCGCCTCGTAGCACTCACGTCAGGGGAGCGGCAGCGTGTACGCGCTCCCGGCGCACGGGTACGGCGGGCTCGGCCCGTCGGGGTTCATGCCGTTCGTGCAGTTCGACGAGTCGTCGTCGACGTATTGATTCACCGTCTGGTCGCCGACGTGCACGCGCGCGAGCGTCGCGCCGTTGTCGCCCGAGATCTGCGGGATGAACGCGTCGCCGAGCTCGAGCCAGTACATGCCGTCGTCGTCGTAGGCGTCGAGCGTGAGCGACGTGAGATCGCCCGGCTGGTACTCGGCGCCGAGCGGGATCGCCATGCGCTTCACGTTGTCTTGGCCGCCGAAATAGTCGGCCGTCATCTGCGGCCCGCTGAGGGTGTCGCCTGCCGCGGTATCGACGCGCAGCTTGAACCCGCCGCTCACGCTGAACGAGCAATACGAATCGCCCGAGCCGCCGACGTCGTTCGCGTGGATGTCCGCGTAGAGGTAGTTTTCCATG
>DASYCF010000370.1:0-2914 GCA_036500365.1 Byssovorax sp. | reverse complement strand
CGGCGGAGGCGGCGGCGGCAGCGCGATGCTCGGCTTCGCCGCCTTCGATCCGGCGGGCGGGGCCACCGCGAGCGGCGTCGGTCGATCGCCCGACGCGGGCGCGTCGCCGAGCACGCGCGCGAGCGCGTCGTTCACCGCCTTCGGATCGGCGCTCCCGCCCGTCGACTTCATGATCTGGCCGACGAAGAAGCCGAGCAGCGTCGTCTTGCCGGCGCGGTACGCGGCCGCTTGCTTCGCGTTCGCGGCGACGATCTCGCGCGCGAGCGCCTCGATCGCGTTCACGTCGCCGATGACGGTCATCCCGCGCTTCTGCACCACGTCGGCCGGGGCGAGGTCGGTCCCCGAGATCGCGCCGAAGACCTCCTTCGCCTGCTTGCCGCTGATCTTGCCGGCGTCGACGAGCGCGAGGAGGTCGGCGAGGCGCGCGGCCGTGATCGGGAGCTTCGCGTCCAGGCCGCTCACGGTGACGTCGCGCAGCACCTCCGCTTGGACGAAGTTCGCGACCTGCACGGCGTTGCCATGAAGACGCGCGGCCTGCTCGAAGAACGCGGCGATCTTCGGGTGGCTCGTGAGCACGACGGCGGCGAGCGGCGTGACGCCGAAGCCGTCGACGAAGCGCCTGCGGAGCTCGACCGGCGTCTCGGGCAGGCCGGCCTTCACCGCGGCGACGAACGCGGCGTCGAGCACGAGCGGCGGCAGATCGGGCTCGGGGAAGTAGCGGTAGCCCGCCTCGTTCTCCTTGTCGCGCATGAGGAACGTCTCGCGCTTGTCGGCGTGGTAGCCGCGCGTCTGCTGCCGCACGCGGTCGCCGCGCTCGAGGATCACGATCTGCCTGCGCGCCTCGATCTCGATCGCCTCGGCGACGAACTTGAACGAGTTGATGTTCTTGAGCTCGGTGCGCGTGCCGAGCTTGGCCTCGCCGCGCGGGCGCACGCTCACGTTCGCGTCGCAGCGGAAGCTCCCCTGCTCGAGGTTTCCGTCGTTCACGCCGAGGAACACGAGGATCTCGCGCAGCCGCTTCAGGTAGTCGGCCGCCTCGGCGCCGGAGCGCAGATCGGGCTCGCCGACGATCTCGATGAGCGGCGTGCCGGCGCGGTTGAGATCGACGATGGAGCGATCGCCGCGCGCGTGCACGTTCTTCCCCGCGTCCTCCTCCATGTGCACGCGCGTGATGCCGACCTTGCACGGCGCGCCGCGATCGAGACCCGCGGCAGCGGAGTCGCTGTGATCGATTTCGAGCGAACCCCGCAGCGCGAGCGGGCGATCGTACTGGCTGATCTGGTAGCCCTTCGGGAGATCCGGATAGAAGTAGTTCTTGCGCGCGAAGACGCTCGTCTCCTGCACGTCGCAGCCGAGCGCGAGCGCCGCGGCGACGGCCATGCGCACCGCCTCGGCGTTGAGCACGGGGAGCGCGCCCGGCAGGCCGAGGCACACGGGGCACGTGCGCGTGTTCGGCGGCTCGCCGAAGCGCACCTCGCACGGGCAGAACGCCTTCGTCCGCGTCAGCAGCTGCGCGTGCACCTCGAGGCCGACGACGACCTCCCACTCGGCCGAGGGCACGCGGGTGCTCAGTGCTCGAGGTGCTCGCGCGAGATGCCGGGGTGCGTCGCGTCGCCCGGCTCGTGCCGGTGGTTCTCCGTCTCGCGCGAGCCGTCTCGGCCGGTGAACTCCATCATGAGCTCCTTGCCGTAGATGAACTGATCGCGCGAGTCGTACGGCGTCGCGTGCATGCCGGTGTCCATGCGGATGGCGTCGCACGGGCACGCCTCGACGCAGAAGCCGCAGAAGATGCAGCGGAGCTCGTCGATCACGAACGTCTTCGGGAAGCGCTCGTAGCCGCGGCGCACGTCGCCCTCGGGGTACTCGGCCGGCGTGATGTGGATGCACTGCGCGGGGCACGCGGTCGAGCAGCAGAGGCACGCGACGCAGCGCGGGGAGCCGTCGTCGCGCTCGGTGAGGCGGTGCAGGCCGCGAAAGCGCTCGGGGTACGGGCGCTTCTCCTCGGGGTAGAAGATCGTCGTCACGCCGTCGCTGAGCGCGTCGAGCACGGGGTCGGGCTTCTGCCCGAGCATCATCTCCTTCGTGTTCTTGAAGAAGTGCTTCATCGTGATGCGCATGCCGCGCACGAACTCGGGCACGTACGACTGCACGTCCGCGCCGCGGCCCGGCCGCGGGATGGGCTTGCCGGTCACCTGCTTCACGGCAGGCTTCGTCCAGGGGTTCGACGTCTCGAGCTTCGCCATGTGAGCCGCCTTACGCTTGCTGGGGGAGGGCCTTGGTGCCGCCGGCCGCGACCGCGAACCGCGTCGCCGTCGAGCGGATGAAGCGGCGATGCGACGCCGGCTCGAGCAGGCCGGACACGAGGGCGACGAGCGCCGCCGCCGCGCCGAGCGCGACCGCCGCCTGCGTGACGTCGGCGGCGACGCGGAGCGCGCTCTGGAAGCCGGAGGGCGCCGAGTCGATCGCGAGCACGAGCACGCCCGTGACCAGCATGTTGCCGATCGCGCACGGGAGCAGCTTCGTCCAGCCGAGCTTCATGAGCTGGTCGTAGCGGAAGCGCGGGAGCGTCCACCGGAAGAAGATCTGGATCCACGTCATCAGGATCGTCTTGCCGAAGAACGCGACGACGCTCGTCGCGACGACGGCGAAGTGGTTCATCTTGTACTGGAACAAGATCGCGTCGCCGAAGGCGATCGTGAGCCCGTCGCGGTGCATGAACGGCAGCTGGTAGCCGCCGAAGAAGAGCGTGACGAGCAGCGCGCTCGACGTGATGAGCTCCACGTACTCGCCCGTGAAGAACATGCCGAACTTCATGCCCGAGTACTCGACGAAGTAGCCGGCGACGATCTCGCTCTCGCCCTCGGGCTGGTCGAACGGGACGCGCTTGGTCTCGGCGCAGAGCGCGACGAGGAAG
>DASYCF010000369.1:0-6543 GCA_036500365.1 Byssovorax sp. | reverse complement strand
AACGAGAGATCGTCGAGCACGCCCTGGAGCCACGGCGCGCGGCTCGTCGGCAGGCCGAGGCGCTCGGCGATTTCGAACGTGTGCATCGGCCGGCCGTGCGCGGCGAGCACGTCGAGGATCGCGTCGCGTCGCGGGAGGGGTCGCGGCGCGGTCGCGTCGACCTCGGCGTCACGCGGCGGCGTCGCCGCGTCGTCGGCTGCGGGCCCGCCGTTCGTCGTCTGCGTCGACCGCGACCTCTTGGAAACCCGAGCTTTGGCCATGCGCGCCGGCCCCGGCCTAGCACAAGGCCGTGCCCCGAGTCGCGCGATGTGCGAAAGGTGGGCCTGCGATGACCAAGGTCAGCCCGGCCGTGCTCCTCCGCGTCCCGCTCCTGGTCGCCATCGCCGCGAGCTCGGTGCTCGTGATCGAGTACCGCCACGCCGGCGACCCGGCGTTCTGCAGCGCGGGCTCCGGCTGCATGAAGGTGCGCCTGAGCCCGTACTCGAGCCTCTTCGGCGTGCCGCTGCCGGTCATCGGCCTCGCCGCGTACACGCTGCTCTTCGTCCTGTCGCTCATCGCGAAGGAGAAGCTGCACCACCGCGTGGTCGCCGCGGTCGCGACGATCGGCGGCCTCGCCGGGGCCACGCTCATCGCGCTCCAGGCCTTCGCGGTCGAGGCGTTCTGCAAGTGGTGCATGACGGTCGACGTGAGCGGCATCCTGGCTGCCGGCGCCGCGTTCTACGTCCTCGTGTCCGCCCAATCGAGCGCGCCGCCGGTGCGCGCGGCGATGACCGCCACCGCGCGCGAGGCGGGGCCGCTCGTCGCCTGGTCGCTCGGCGCCGCGCTCAGCGTCGCGCTTCCGTTCGTGTGGTCGCTCTACCCGGTGAACAAGCCGCTGCCGCCCGAGCTCGACCCGTACATGGCGCCGGGCAAGCTCAACGTCGTCGCGTTCACCGACTTTCAATGCCCCTTCTGCAGGCGCCTGCACCCGACGCTCGACAAGCTCCGCGCGGCGAACGCGAAGGAGCTTCATTTCTCGCGTCTGATGATGCCGCTCCCGCACCACGACGGCGCGCTGCCCGCGGCGCTCGCGTTCGAGTGCGTGCCCGAGCCGCTGAAGGAGAGGCTCGCCGTGCGCCTGTATACGGCGCCCATCGACGACCTCAAGACGAAGACGGCCGACATCGCGGAGTCGCTGGGCGTCGATCGCGCGTCGTTCAACGCCTGCGTCGCCGACCCGAAGACGAAGGCGAAGGTCGATCACGACGTCGACCTCTTCAAGAAGATCGAGGGCGCGGGCCTGCCGCTCACGTTCGTCGGCAACAAGGTCGTCACGGGCGCGAACCTCGAGCAGCTGACCGAGGCGTTCGCGAGCGCGCGCGACGTCGGCCGGCCCGAGCTGCCCGTGCCGCTCCTCTGGGTCGCGCTCGGCGCCGTGTACCTCGCCATCGCGGCGTTCGCGCAGCGAGCGTTCGCGCGCGCGCTCGCCGGCGCGACGGAGGTCGGTCGCACGCTCGCCTCCGCCGTCGACGACGCGTCGCCTCAGCCCGAGAAGCCGCCCGTCCTCACCGACACCCGCGCGTCGGCTGGGGACTGACGGGTGCTTTGCCTCGCGTTCGACACCGACGCGGCCTGGGCCGAGGCGGCGGCGGAGGAACTGCCGGCGGTGCTCGTCGACCACGCTCACTGCGAGATGAAGGCGGCGTCGAACGCGATGTCGCTCGCGACGCGCTGGCCCGCGGTCGCGCCGGAGGTCGGCGCGCTGCCGGTCGCGCGGGCGCTCGTCGCCATCGCCGAGGAGGAGCTCGCGCACTTTCGCGCCGTGCTCGTGGAGCTCGAGCGGCGGGAGCTGCCGCTCGGTAAGCCCGCGGTCGACGTCTACGCCGCCGGCCTCCGCGCGATCGTCGAGCGCGACGTCGCCCGGGCCGCGCGCGCGAAGGTCGTGGATCGCCTGCTCGTCGGCGCGTTGATCGAGGCGCGGAGCTGCGAGCGCTTCCGTCGATTGGCCGACGTGCTCGACCGACGCGGCGAGCCGCTCGCGCGCTTCTACGACGAGCTCTTCACCGCCGAGGCGCGCCACTACACGACGCTCGTCGACCTCGCGATCGAGGCGTCCGACGCGCCGGACGGCGTGCGCGCGCGCCTCGCCGAGCTCGCGATCGCCGAGGGTCGGCTCGTCGAGCGGATCACGCGCGACGCGGCGCCAGGGGCGCGCGCGTCCATCCACGGCTGAGCGATGGAACCGCTCGAGCTCCTCGATCCCCGCATCCGCGCGGCCGCGCATGGCGTCCGCGCCGCCGCCGCCGCGCTGCGCCTCGACGACGATCCGGCCGACGTCGCGAACCCGCTCGGACGCGCGCGCTCGCTGAGCTCACGCGACGTGTACAAAGACCTCGGCGACGCGCCGAAGACGCCGATCGTCGAGGCGACGCGCGTGTGGGTCGGCGCGCTCACGCTCGAGCGCGTCTTGTGGACCGACGCCGTACGCGTCGAGGTCGCGCGTCGCGCGTCGCGCGTCGAGATCGATCTCGGCGGCGCGGGCGAGACGATCAGCGTCGACGCGACGCTCGCGCGCATGCTGCTCGACACGGAGTCAGGCCGCAGGCGCGTGCTCGCGTCGGCGCTGGAACACGGGGCGGGCGAGGCGAAGTCGGCGGCGCGCGTGCTCGCGGAGCGGAGGGCCGAGGCGGCGCGACAGCTCGGCGTCGATCGGGACGCGCTCGAGGTCCCGCTCGACGAGCCGGCTGCGCTCGTCGACGCCGCGCGCCGCGCCCTCGACGTGCTCGACGCCGCGCGGCCACCGGGCGCGCCGTGGTCCGACGCGCTCGATCGGTTGCTCGCGCGGGACGCAGGGGAAGGCTGGCCCGCGCACGTGACGCCGCGGTGGCTCGTCGGGTCGTTCGCAGGGACGGGCCTCGTCGACGGGCTGAGGCTCGCGCCGGTGAAGCTGCCTGCGCCGCTCGGCGCCTCGTCGTTCGCGCGCGCGCTCGGCGCGTTCGGCGGCGCGTGGTTCGACGCGGGGCGGCCGCCGTCGGCGCCGTTCGTGCTCGCGTGCGCGCCCTTCGACGTGCACCGCGCGCGTCGCGTCGCCCTGTTCGCAGGCCTCGCGGCCGAGCCCGCGTTCCACGTCCGCGCGCTGGGCCTCGGCAAGGCGCGGGCGATGGACCAGGCGCGGAAGGTCGCGCGCGCGCTCGCCGTGTCGCTTCGGCTCGACGCTTCGCGTGCGCTGCTGCGCGGCGCCTTCGAGCTCGCGCCGCGCGCCGCCGATCAGGCCTTCGAAGAGCACAACGAGCGGGCGCTGGGCGCGCCGATCCCGGCTTCGCTCGCGGGCGTGTTCCCGAGGGTCTCGCCGGACGACGCGGCGCGGTTCGTCGGCCAGGTGCTCGCGGCGCGCGATCGCCGCGAGCTCGTCGAGCGCTTCGACGAGGACTGGTTTCGGAGCCCCCACGCCGCGCGCGCCCTCCGCGAGGAGGACGCGGTCGTCGCGCCGGCGAAGGTCCCGCGCGCCGCGGTCGATGCGGGGTTGAAGGCGCTCGAGGCGGAGGCGCGAGTGATGCTCGGGTAGGCGAGGGTGCAGCGTGAGGGCGACGGTGCAGGGTGCAGAGCGAGGCGAGAGCGCAGGGCGAGAGCGGGGCAGCGAGTTCTACGAGCCGCCGCCGCCGCCGTCGTCGCCGGCGTCGAAGGTCGTCGTGAACGCGATGCAGGCGCCGCCTCGGCAGACGTAGGCGCCGCCGCACTCGCCGTCGCTGGCGCAGCCGGGGAGGCTCGTGCCGACGGCGCACGAGCCGCCGCTCATCGCCGCGACGACCGCCCCGACGAACGCCGCGGCGGCGAGGGTCGCCCGCCCGGTCCAAAGCGCGCCGCTCGTCGTCCGCCGGGATCGCACGCGCGTGAGCACATCACCGCGACCGCGAGCGCGCAACCCAGCCGCGTTGTAACGTGCGCGCGTGATCGCTCCCCGGTTCGCCGTCGCCGTCGCGCTCGCGCTCGCGGCGTGCGGGTCGCCGGCCGTCGGGTCGATCGGCGCCGTGCTCGTGCGCGACAACCACTCGGGCGCGATCCGCGTCCGCGAGACGCCGCCCGGGCTCGCCGCCGATCACGCGGGCGTGCGCGCGGGCGACGAGCTGCTCATGATCGACGGCGTGTACGTCGGTCAGCTGAGCGAGGTCGACGTGCGCCGCAAGCTCCGCGGCGAGGTCGGCACGCCGGTCGAGCTCACCCTCGTGCGGGACGGCGGCGTGATGCGCGTCCGCGCCGTGCGCACCCCGCTCCAGCCGGCGCAGCCGCCCCGCGCGCGCGAGTCGCTCCTCGACGAATGACCCCCGCGCGCCGCCGGACGGCGCGCTCGGGCCGCGAACGCTTTGCGGGTCGGGAGGTCGACGCCGCGCGAGGGTCGGCGCGTGCGCGTTGCGCGCGCCATGGGCCCGCGCTACCGCGCCGCGATGTCCAAGGTCGAGGCCGACGCGCGCGTCGAGGCGCAGCCGTTCCTCAAGTGGGCCGGCGGGAAGGGCGCGATCGCCGCGCAGATCGAGAAGCTCCTCCCGCGTGACGCGCGCGGCCGCATGTACCGCGAGCCGTTCCTCGGCGGCGGCGCGATGTACTTCCACCTCCAGCCCGAGCGCGCCGCGCTGTCGGACGTGCTCACCGACCTCGTGACCGCCTACCAGGTCGTGCAGACGCACGTCGACGCGCTGATCACGCGCCTCGTCGCCCTGCGCGAGACGCACTCCGAGGCGCAGTACTATGCCATCCGCGAGCGCTACAACGCCGAGAAGGACGCCGATCGCATCGAGCGCGCCGCGTGGCTCGTCTACCTCAACAAGACCTGCTTCAACGGGCTCTACCGCACGAACTCGAAGGGCGTCTTCAACGTCCCCGTCGGCCGCTACACGAACCCGCAGATCGTCGACCCGACGAAGATGCGCGTCGCGTCGGCCGTGCTCGGGCGCGCCGAGATCAAGGCCGCGCCCTTCCAGCACTTGCTCGAGGTCGCCGAGCCCGGCGATTTGATCTACTTCGACCCGCCGTACGTGCCGACGAGCAGGAGCTCGAGCTTCTCGGGCTACCACGAGGGCGTCTTCACGATCGACGACCAGATCCGCCTCGCGGAGGTCTTCGAGAAGCTCGACGAGCGCGGCTGCCTCCTCGCCCTCTCGAACAGCGACACCGACGCGACGCGCGACCTCTACAAGCGCTTCGACGTGCACCGCATCCTCGCGCCGCGCGCCATCAGCTCGAAGGCGTCGACGCGCGGCGAGGTGCACGAGGTGCTCGTGCGCAACGTCGCGCGCTACTGAGCGGGCGCGGCGGCGGCGAGCTTCGCGACGTCGGCGAGGTACTTGTCGGCGTAGAACGAGAGCACGTCGATCGCGTCCCGCACCTCGCTCGGGTCGAGGTCGGCCGCTGGGTAGTCGACGCTCAGCACGACGTCGCCGTCCTCGTCGGTCGAGAACTTGGCGAGGTTCATCTCACGGTTCAGGCCGAGGAGCTTCGCCGCGAGCGCGTCGGCCGCGGCCTCGTCTTCGGGCATGCGCGCGAACGGGATGACCGCGAACGTGATGTATCCATCCTCGATGTGCACGAAGACATGGAAGACGCGAGTTTTGCCCCGGAAGCGGCTGCGCATCGTCGCGTCGGACACGGGCTCGACCGGCCACCCGTCGCCCTCGAGACACGCGCGCACGTCGTCGAGGGTCATCCGGGCCATGCTATCGCGCCTATCCTCGGCGCGGTGAGTTCGGTATAAGCGCCGCCCCTGCCCGGAGGCCTCGATGAAGTCGATCCCGCTCTACCCCCGCCTTGCGGGCGCGGTCCTCGCGCTCGCCGCCGTCTTCGCAGCCGCGCCCGACGCGCGCGCCGAAGAGACGCTCAAGATCGGCACGCTCGCCCCCGCCGCGAGCCCCTGGGGGCAGGTCTTCAAGGTCTGGTCCGCCGCCGTCGACAAGAAGAGCGACGGCAAGCTCATCCTCCAGTTCTTCTACAACGGCCAGCAGGGCGACGAGGGCGCCATGGTCGGGAAGATCAAGGCCGGCCAGCTCGACGGCGCCGCCGTCACCGCCGTCGGCCTCAGCAAGATCTACAAGCCCATCGGCGCCATGCAGATGCCGGGGCTCTTCTCCACGTGGAGCAAGCTCGACTCCGCGCGCGACGCGATGAAGAGCGAGTTCGAGAAGGGCTGCAGCGACGCGGGCTTCTCGCTCATCGGCTGGGGCGACGTCGGCGCCGTGCACCTCATGTCGAAGGGCTTCGAGGTCCACGTGCCCGACGATCTCAAGGGCAAGAAGCCCTACATGTGGCGCGAAGACGTCATCCAGCCGAAGCTCTTCGAGGTCATCGGCGTGACGGGCGTGCCCTTGAATGTCCCCGAGGTGCTCCCGCAACTCAACACGGGCGCCGTGAACGTCGTCACCGCCCCCGCCCTCGCCGCCGAGCAGCTCCAGTGGGCGAGCCGCCTCGACACGATCGTCACCGACACCGAGGCGATGGCCATCGGCGCGCTCGTGTTCTCGAGCAAGCGGATCGACGGGCTGCCCGGTGATCTGCGCACCATCCTGCTCGACACGG
>DASYCF010000368.1:0-3866 GCA_036500365.1 Byssovorax sp. | reverse complement strand
CGCCCTTGCCGCCATCGCGGGGTACGTCGCGCACGGCGCGCCGGGCGGTGCGCTGCTGCCGAGCCTCGAGATGCAGGTGACGGCCTTCGCGCTCGCGGGCTGGCTCGGGAGCGCGCTGATCCTCGGGCTCCTCGGAGGCTCGCGGTTGAAGGCGCCGAGGCCGCCTCCGGCGATGCCCATCGGCCGGCCCATCCGCGACGACGACGACTGAAGGGTCGTTCGTGACGCGTGCTGCGCGAGCGCGCGATCCCCGACGCTGAGCGGCTACGACTCGGCGGCGGGGCCGGCGGGCGCGAGCTGACCGAGGAACTGGCCGCTCGACTCCGCGTCTGCGGGGGGCTCGATGAACGTGCCGTCACGGTACGTGACGAGGCCGCCGAGCAGCTCGGGGCGGCCGTCGACTCCGCTCTTGAGCCACACGAGCGGGCGCGCCTCGGTCGCGAGGCGGGTACACTCGAGGTCGAGGTACGCGGCCGACCATGACCCCGTGTTGCCGTAGAAGACGCCGTTCTCCCACGCGCCGGTCGCCTTGTGGGTGTGGCCGAAGACGACGGCGCGCGCGCGGTGGACGGCGCCGACGCGGCGCGCGTAGCGGTCGACCTTCTTCCACGTCTCCTCGAGCGAGCCCTTCGGGACGAAGAGCTCGTAGAAGAGCATGAGCCCGGGCACGGCGAGGGCGCCCGAGCGCCACGCGCCGTGCGTGAGGAGCGCCCACAGCGCCGCGAGGGCGAGGGTGAAGCCGCCGAGCAGCACGCGATCGACCCACAGCTCGCGCGCGACCTTGCCGAGCTCGTCCTCGGCCGGGCGGGCGAAGAGGCGCGCATGGCGCGCGACGTGCCGCAGCGGCACGCCGTTCTCGAGCGCGGCGGCGGTGACGTTGGCGCGCCTGCGACTCTTCGACGACGGGTCGCGCCGCACCGTGAGCTCTCGCAGCGTGCGGAACGCGCCGACTGCCCAGGCGAACGCGAGCGAGCGACGCGAGAACAGGTAGTACTTGGCCCAGTGATGCAGGTAGCCGACGACGCCGAGCATGTAGCTGTCGTCTACATGCGGGTTGAAATAGCCCATGCGCGAGACGAGGTTGCGCGTCGCGAGCGAGCCCATCGTGGGCTGGATCTCCGCCGGCTTCTTGCCGAACGGCGCCATCGGGTAGCGGAACGAGCAGTACGAGTCGTACTGATTGCCGTGCTCGAAGAGGATGCCGTCGCGCGTGAGGTAGAACCACGCGCGGAAGTGCACGCGCGCGCGCACGCTCGCCTCGCTCATGTCGGGCGCGATCGCGCGCACCGCGTCGACCAGGCGCGCGGCGACGACGGCGCGCACCTCGGGCAGGGTGAGCTGCACGTCGTGGTTGCCGGACACGAAGCAGATCTCGTGGCCCTTCGCCAGCACCGACGCGAGCGCGCCGACGAAGGCGCCGTGGTCGCGCAGGATGGCCTCGATCATCGGCGCCGCGTGCACGGCGTCGCGCGGCTGATCGTGGAACATGCTCTCGCCGGCGACGACGCGCGGCGCGTCGAAGTCGAAGATGTCGCCGTTCAACACGAGGGCGAGCTCGTCACCCTCGGCGATGCGCGCGAGGAGCTTCGCGACCATCTCTGCGATGGCGGGGCCAGGCGCGTACTTCTCCTGGCGATAGCGCATCCAAAGGCCGCTCGTCCGCTCGACCTCCGAGAGGTGGATATCCGAGATCGCGACGGTGTGCCGCACTCTCCAAACTTGTCACGTCGCGGCGCTCCGCGCAGTCACGTTCGGGTCATGAGCTCATTCAAAGGCATGAATCCATGGCGGGATCCGTGGCCGCAGGGCAGTTGGGCATCGGCGTCCCGGGCGGCTGGACACTGCCGATCTCGGCCGGATCGGCCGTGAAACCGACGCCGACGGAGATCGCGTCGCACGGGACGCCGGTGGAGCCGATCGTCGACAGGATGTCCGCCGAGCCGCAGACCTCCGAGTGGACGAGCGGGTAGATCTGGTTGTCGGTGCAGATGGGCATGCCGTTCTGGTCGCGGAAGCTCGAGAGCGTCTCGAAGAACGACGCCGTGGGCCAGCGCCCCGCGATGACGCCGTCGACGACGTGATAGCCGGCGCCGGCGTCGTCCTTCACGAGCGTGCCCGTGACGAAGCCGCCGACGAGGCTCACCGTGACGGACTCCTGCGCGCCGGCGATCGTGAGCGACAGCGACGGGAACGACGCGACGAGCACGCCGCCGGCCACGTAGGCTCCGGGCGAGGTGTAGATCGACTCGAGGCCGCCGCCTCCGCCGCCTGCGCCGCCTCCGCCGCCTCCGCCGCCTCCGCCGTTGACGAGCGCGGAGCCGGTGATCTTCCATCGATCGGTGCCGTCCCACTTGGGCGTCGCCGGGCCGCCGCCGGCGCCTTCGAAGCCGGAGCTCGGGAAGAACGAGACCTTCACGTCGAGGTCGTCGGGCTTGCCGTCGTAGTCGTCGATTCGCATCAGCACCGACCACGCGCCGGCGTCGCAGTTCGCGTTGATGCCGGGGTTGTCGATGATGGGATCGATCGCCTCCACGCGCTGGAGCAGGGCGCGGAACGAGTTGTCGACGCCGTTCGGGTCGTCGCACACGGTCGCCGCGGCGGGGATGCACGTCGAGCCTGCGTCGTCGGTGCAGGTGCACGTCGAGTCGAGGTCGTAGCCGGGCGTCGTCCCGGCGAGGCCGAAGTCGATCGAGTGCATCGCGACGACGTACGACGGATGCGCGGCCATCTCGTGCGGGACGCCCGGCGGCGGCGGCGGGTGCGCGAGCGCGCAGTCGGGCACGCTGCCGCCCGTGCCGCTCGTGGTCGACGAGCTCTGCGCGTGCGTGGAGCTCGAGCTCGCGCGGGTCGTCGAGTCCGCGCTGCCGCCGCCGACGGCCGAGTCTGCGAGCGTGAACCCCGGGAGGACGCAGCCGTCGGCCGACGCGCCGACGACGAGCGAGGCGCAGAGCCCGAGCCCGGCGGCGAGGACGACGCGGCGCCGCTTCATCGTCCGACGATCCTACCTCAGAACGCGAACGACGCGCTCGCGCGCGCGGGGCCGACCGACACGACGACCGGCGCCGGGCGCTCCTGCGGCACGAGCTCGGTCTTCGGCGTGAAGAGCAAGATGGGCACGCCCGCGGCGAGGCCGACGGCGCCGACGACGAAGCCCGCGGTCGAGACGGCGCGCGCGGTGTCGTAGCCGCTCGTCTGCGCGAGCGCCTGCGCGTTCGGGCACACGTGGCTCGGGCAAGCGTCGAGCAGCGAACCCGCCTTCGACGCCGCGATGATCCCGCTCACGAGGCCGATCGAGACGCCCGCCGCGCCGACGCCGATCGCGCCCCAGCCGATCCAGCGGAGGGTCGGCGTGCGCGCGAGCGGCGGCAGCGGCGGCAGGGGCAGCGCGGGCATCTCGAGGATCTGCTCCGTCGTCTCGCCCTCGCGCAGCGTCGCCTCGCGCCGCACCGACGTGTCGGCGCGCTTGGACACGATGACGTGCGGGCCGGGATCGATGGGCCGCTTCTCGCCGATCAGCGCGGGCAAGAGGGGCTTGTCGTCGACGAGCACGGCGACGCCCTCACCGCGCGGCCCCGTGACGCGCACGACGAGCACGGGGATGCGCGGCAAGAGCTTCTCGCGCTCGTCGACCGCGTCGACCAGCGCCTTGCGCATGACGGCCGGCGCGAACCGATCGAGCTTCATGCGCGACACCTCGAGGTAGCGCTCCGACGCCTCGACGAGCCGGCCGAGCCTCGCGAGGCAGCGCGCCGCGAAGAGGCCGAGCGTCGGCGTAGGCACGAGGTGATCCGCGGTGTCGAGCTTCTCGAGCGCCTCGGCGTATTTGCCGGCGTCGTAGAGCTTCATCGCCTCTTGACCGAGGCGCC
>DASYCF010000367.1:0-2528 GCA_036500365.1 Byssovorax sp. | reverse complement strand
GTGCGCCTTGTCGACGGTGCCGTCGCTCTTCAGCGCGGGCGCGTAGATGACGACCTGCGTCCCGTTGCCGTCGCTCGCGTCGGCGAGCGAGATGAACCCGCCGCCGTACTGCACGACCGTGACCTCGCCCTCCTTCGGGTTGACCCGCGCGTTCAGGCGGAGATCGCGCGCCGCGAGCGGCTGGAGCCCGTCCGCCGTGCGCGCCGTGATGACCTCCGCCGTCCCCGTCGCGTCCGGCGCCTTCGGCCGCGCGACGACGCCGAGCGCCCCGAAGAGCGACTCCTGCTTGGACTCCTCGAGCGGCTCATCGTCGGCGTCACCGATGCCCGCGAGGTCGACGAGCACGTCGCGCGCCTTGTCCCCGAGCGCGGACGCGACGATGCGCGCCCAGCAGAAGGCGAAATCGAACAGCAAGTGGTACCTTGGATCTGGAGAGCTCGCCCGCGTCAGCGCCCGCGGTTCTTTTTCGGCTTGGCCGTTGACGACAGTTGAAGAGGCTCGGTGGTACTCACGAGCAGGGGCGAGAACGCCGGGTGCTCTACAGCGATCACCAACAGCCTCGTAGCCGCTTCGTCGAGCTCTCGGGCTTCGGTGAATTGACCGTGTTCACGATGTCGCGTCGCCGAATCTCGAAGATGCCGCGCGTGTTCGAGGCGCGCCAGTACCTGCGCGTGACGAACCTCTTGCTCCTTGGCAAAGAGCCCCAGCGCTTGCTTCTGAAGCTCTCGTTCCCTCTTCTGAAGCTTTCGGTCCCTCTTGTGGCGTCGCGTCGCCTTGCGCTCCTGCTTTTTTTCGGCGAGATGAGTATCCACCCGCACATAGAGATCAACGCCGACGGTCGCGAGTTTCGCAAGATCGAGGATCCACGGCATCGACGGATGATAGGAGCGGCGGAGACGTGCTGCAAGGTGGCAAGGCGTTGCTCGACGAGTCAGGTAGCCCAGATTCCTTGCGCGACGGCGTTGACCGTCGTGACCGGCGCGCCCTCTGTGTCGTAGCGGCAGACGACGCGGTGCACGTAGTAGAGGCCCTGCGGCCCGCCGACCACGTCGACGTCGACGTCCGCCGTCGTGTTGATCGCCCACGGGATGGCCTGCGAGCCGTCCCAGTAGGACCAGCCGTCGATCGTGATCTCGTAGGCGTCCTTCCGCATCGAGCGCTTCGAGCGCTCACGACGGGCTTGGGCGTCGACCTGGGCCTGCGAGCGCGCGCCCTCGTTCAGGATGAGGACCGGGCGGTTGAAGCCGGCCTGCACGACGTCGGTCCAGCCGAGGGTGCTGCCGAGCGGGGACTGCGCGATGTCCTTCACGCCGCCGCCGCCGTAGACGCGCACCTCGCTCGGGACGTCGGACCAGTCGGCGATGCGCTTCACGCTGAGCACGTTGTTCGCCGCGGCGGCCGCGCCGCGTTTGCAGAGGATGCGGTAGAGCGGGCGCTGCTGGTCGTCGGGCGCGCCGACGTACACGTTCCCCTCGGGCGTGTCCCAATGCATCAGGCCGAAGCGCTTCAGGTGCTTCGACGCGGCCTCGTAGATCGACTCGGGAGGGCAGACCTTCGCGGCGTCGAGCTTGATCGGCTCGAGGTCCGCGGGCGCGGCGCCGCCCTTCGTCGGGACGCCGGTCATCAGGTCGCGCTCGAGGTTCGCGTCGAAGATGAAGTCGTCGCGCGTGAGCCCGAGCGGCGCGTAGAGCGCGAGGAGGAAGTCCGCGATCGACGTGTCCTGCACGCGCACCTTCGGGTCGGCCGACGCGTAGTGCGCGTCCGCGAGGATGCTGCGCACAACGAGGTTCACGGTCGCGCCGTTCGTCACGTCGACGGGGATCTCGTTCACGTAGACGCGCCCCGTGAGCCGCAGCCGATCGTTCAAGTACACCTTGAACGACTTGCCGTGCGCGACGACGTCCGCCAGCGAGTCGTAGCTGTCGTCGTCGCCGACGTCGAAGCCGCACTGCGCCGGCGCGAGGATGTCGTTCACGCACTCGAGCGCGTTGAAGACGTCGAGCGTCCCCGCCTCGGACTCGAGGCGGATCTGATCCGGCGGGCGCGACGACATGGCGACTCAGGCGTTGGCGAAGACGCGGACCGGCGTGCGCGGCGCGATGGCGAGCAGGTTCTCGAGCGACGAGTTCAGCGCGATGAGCTTGCCGACGTCCTGTCCGAGCTCTGCGGCGACGTCGAGGAGCGAGCGCTCGACGGCGAACGTCAGGACGACGACGCGCGGCATCGCCGAGAGCCGCTCGGCGGCGGCGCGCCGCCCGAGGTCCTGAAGTCGGCGCAGCCCGCGGAGCGCGCGCGAGTTGCCGGGGTCGTCGAGCGGCGCGGGCTGCACCGCGCGCGAGGCGGGCGGGCTGAACAGGTGCACGGCGTTCGACCCGGCGTCCTCGATGCGCGACGCCGCCGCCTGGAATTGCTTGCCGGTCGTCTCGATCTGCCCGACGAAATCGCCGGGCGCGCTCAGCACCGTTTCGACCCCGGCCGCGAGGTCTTGAAGCGCCTCGTTGAGGCTCACACCGGTGTCGACGCCGGCG
>DASYCF010000366.1:0-1612 GCA_036500365.1 Byssovorax sp. | reverse complement strand
GAACGTGCGCGCGATCTTCGGCTCGAAGGTCATGTTCGCCGACAGCATGTACGGCGCGGTCGAGGGCGCCGACGGCCTCGCCCTCGTGACCGAGTGGAACGAGTACCGGAGCCCCGACTACGCGCGCATGAAGCGCATCATGGGCGAGGCGACGCTGTTCGACGGCCGCAACATGTGGACGCCGACCGACGTGCGCGAGCGCGGCTTCACGTACTACGGCATCGGCCGGCGGTGATCCGCTCGGCCTCGTGCGCCGCGCTCGCCGCGCTCGTGGCCTGCGCGGCGCCGCCCTCGCCTCCGCCGGAGGCGCCGCCGATCCCCGCAGCGCCGCGGCACGCGGCTCCGCGCGTCGCGCCGCTCGATCACGCCGCGCCCGCCGAGGCCGGCGTCGACGCAGCCGCGCTCGCGAACCTCGAGCAGCGCGCGGCGGACGCGCGGTCCGACGCGCTCGTCGTCTTGCGCGACGGCAAGCTCGTCTACGAGAACCACTTCGGCCGCGGCGACGGCCGCATCGAGACGATGAGCATGACGAAGACGATCGTCGCGCTCGTGTTCGGCCGCCTCGTCGACACGCGCCGCGTGGCGTCGATCGACGAGCCCGTCTGGAAATGGTTCCCCGAGTGGAAGCAGGGCAAGAAGCAGCGCATCACGGTGCGCCACCTGCTCGAGATGACCTCGGGCCTCCAGGCCGACAAGACGACCGAGGAGATCTACGCGAGCCCCGACTTCGTGCGCCTCGCGCTCGCCGCCGAGCTCGTGAGCGACCCCGGCGAGAGGTTCTTCTACAACAACAAGGCCGTGAACCTGCTCACGGCGATCGCGCAGCGCGCCGCGAACAAACCGTTCGACGAGATCGCGCGCGCCGAGGTGTTTGCGCCGCTCGGCATCACCGACGTCGAGTGGGTGCACGACAAGGCCGGCAACGCGCACGGCATGTCGGGCCTGCGGCTTCGACCCATCGACGTCGCGAAGCTCGGCCAGCTCATGCTCGACCACGGCAGGGCGCACGGCGCATCCATCGTCAGCGCCGCGTGGATCGACGCGATGACGACGCCCACGAAGGCGAACGCGAGCTACGGCCTGCTCACGTGGATCGACTACCAGGCGTCGTTCGTGCTCGACGATCGCTGCTTCGACGCGTGGAAGGCGGCGAAGCTCGAGCCCGAGTTCATCGCGAAGATCCGCCCGCTGAAGGACCACGTCTACGAGCCGACCGACGACCTGTTCGTCGACATCGCGAAGGCCATCGGCGGCGAGAGGCCGCTCGAGGTCTGGTACGACCACACGTGGCGCCGCGGCCTCCCCGACGCGACCGCGGTCGACAAGCGGCAGGTCGGCTACCACATGGACGGCTGGCTCGGTCAGTTCGTCGTCGTCGTCCCCGAAGAGCGCCTCGTCGCCGTGCGCATGCGGCGCAACCGCGACGGCGAGGGCGACGATCCGCGCTTCGACTTCGTCGACTTCCCGAAGCGCGCGCGCGCGCTCGTCAGCCCCTGACGACGCGCGCTACTTGCCGCCGAAGCTCGGGCCGTGCGGGCCGCCGGAGCTGCTGTACCCGGAGCCGGAGCAGTCGCCCGCGGCGAGCCAGATCACGACGATCACGAGGACGAAG